>JBOHKZ010000119.1:0-4240 GCA_050729355.1 Phenylobacterium sp.
CTTCCGGAAGCGCTCGGCGAGCAGGTAGTAGACGGTGACCCGGTTCTTCGTGCGGTCGGCCTTCATCGTTTCCCCGACGTCGGCGATCGCCTGGTTGAGCTCGGCGTCGGAGTTGGTCAGGCCGAGCTTCTTCTTCAGATAGTTCTCGCGGACGCGCCCGACCTCCTGGGCGTCGCTGAAGGCCACGAGGGAGGAGTCCCTGTTCTGCAACGCGATGCCGCAATACCGGACGATCGCTCCGACGACGTTGGCGTCGGCGCCGGGGACGTATTTCTTGACGTCGGCGTACCAGTCTTCAGCCATCGACTTTTCCTCCGATAGGATCGCGAGCACGGATGAGGGGCGGGGCGACCGCCCCGTCCTTAGGGGCCGCGACTGCGCCCCAGGCCGGAGACCCGCGCTATCGGTTGAAGCCCCCATGCGCCGCGCGAAATCCCCCGGAGCTCAACCGGTGGCGGTGGCGGCGACGGCGTCAGCCCAGGAAGATCGAACCCGCGGGAAGCGTGCTCAGGGTCACGCCGACCAGGATCATCTGGTGGCCGCCGCCCATGTCCAGCACGGTGTCCGCGCCGACCTGGCTCACGGCGTAGGTCGTTCCGGGATCGAGCATGACCTTGTCGCCTTCCGAGACGTGGAAATCGAGCACCCGGTCGATCCCGGCGTCCTGCGAACCGTGGAACAGGTCCGCGCCAGCCCCGCCGCTGACGGTGTCGTCGCCGCGGTCGCCCGAGACGTAATCATCGCCCGCGCCGCCGCTGACCACATCGTCGCCCTGGCCGCCGCGCACCTGGTCGGCGCCGTCGCCGCCGTCCAGGGTGTCGGCGCCGATATTGCCCCAGACGACGTCGCCGCCGGCGTCGCCGTTGAGCTGGTCGTTGTCCTTGCCGCCCACCACCCAGTCGTCGCCGCGACCACCGGAGGCGGTGTCGTCGCCCATGTTGCCGTTGATGTCGTCGAAGCCCGCGGCGCCGGTGATGGAATCCGCGCCTGCGTCCCCGCGCAGGTAGTTCCCGTCGCCGGCGACCGCCTGAAGGGTGTCGTTCCCGTCGCCGCCATAGAAGGTGCTCCTGACCCCGCCGCCGATCATCAGGTCCCGGCCGCCGTAGCCGCGCGCGAGGTAGATCTCGTCGTTGATGGGTGTCGAGGTCGGCGGGGCGCCCACCACTTCCTCGATGACGTCGTCGCCGGCCAGCATGGCCGCCTGGCTCTGGGTGGGGTCGTTACTCGTGTAGGCCTGCCCCAGGATGGCGGCGTCGGCATGCATGCCCGAGATGGTCGCGCGGCCGTAGGAGCCGGCCAGCAGGAAATCGGTCACGACCCCGCCGGTCAGCAGGAGACCGTTGGGCCCGCCGTAGGTGAGGTTGGACCCCACGACCCACATGAAATACCGGCCGCCGTCCCACTTGAGGAGCAGCTCGCGGTCGATGGCGGCGACCGGGGTGGAGCCCACCAGGTCGCTCGCCTTGTACGCGTCCATGTCCATGCCGTCGAAGAGCTGGACGTGCGCCATCGAAATCCCCCCCAGGATGCCGGAGCTTTTTTTACAACCTGCCGTCAAAACTCGACGGAAGCTAGACCGTAGTGGCGCGTTTCAGCATCTCCAGGGCCGCAAGGGTGAAGGCCTGCATGTTCAGCGCCCGGTCACTTTCGCCGGTCTCGATGGTCACGGTCATTTCCACCGGGCCGGAGACGGCGATGCAGGTGTGGCCGGCGGCGTCGCCATAGCCGTTGCCGGTCGGGCCGGCCGCGCCGGTTTCCGAGACGCCCCAGGTGGCCCCGAAGCGCTCGCGGGCCGTGCGCGCCAGCAGCAGCGCATAGGGCTCGCTGGCCGAGCGCATCCCCGCCACCGCCTCGCGCGGCAGGTCCATCAGCACCATCCGCGCCTTGCCGGTGTAGACCACCGCCCCGCCGAGGTAATAGGCCGAGGCGCCCGGCACGCTCAGCAGCGCCGCCGAGATCAGCCCGCCGGACGAGCTTTCAGCCACCGCCACGGTCTCCTTGCGGGCCTTCAACAACTCGCCCAGTTCGGCGGCCAGTGCGTCCACTTGTTCCACGGCATGTCCTTTTTCTTGGCGAGAGCGCGCTTCGGCGCCCATGATGGCCGTCAATTAGAACAGACGCCATTTTCGGAGGGATATTTCATGGACGCCCACTCCCAGTGGACGGGGCTCGACGCCCAGCGCCTGGAGCGCATCGGCGACCACCTCGAGCGCAACTACATCGGCCCGGGCAAGATCCCCGGCTGCCAGGTGAGCGTCGCGCGCCACGGCCACCTCGCCTATTTCAAGTCGTTCGGCCAGATGGACGTGGAGCGGGGCAAGCCCACCGCCGACGACACCATCTATCGCATCTATTCGATGACCAAGCCGATCGCTTCCGTCGCGCTGATGACCCTCTATGAGCAGGGCTATTTCCAGCTGAACGACCCGGTCAGCCGCTACGTCCCGTCCTGGAAGAACCACCGGGTGTGGGTCTCGGGCGAGGGTGCGGACATGAAGACCGAGGCCCCGAACCGGCCGGTCTCGTTCCGCGACGTGCTCTCCCACATGGCTGGCTTCACCTATGGCGGCGGCCTGCCCGGCGTCGGCGTGCAACACCCTATCGACCACGTGTACCGCGGCCTGAAGATCCGCTCGGCGGGGAGCCAGGACACCATGGCCGAATTCCTCGACAAGCTGGGCCAGGTGCCGCTGCGCTACCAGCCGGGGACGGCCTGGATGTACTCGCTGGCCACCGACGTCTGCGGCGCCCTCGTCGAGGTGATCTCCGGCGTGCCGCTGGCGAAGTACCTGCAGGACAACATTTTTGGCCCGCTGGGCATGACCGACACGGCCTTCTTCGTTGGCCAGGACAAGGTCGACCGCCTCGCCGCCAACTACCAGCGCGGCCCCGACAAGAAGCTGAAGCTGATCGACGATCCGGCGACCAGCGACTTCACCCGCGAGCCGGGGTTCAAGTCGGGCGGCGGCGGCCTCACCGGCACCAGCGCCGACTATCTGCGGTTCTGCGAGATGCTGCGGCGGGGCGGCGAACTGGACGGCGCCCGCATCCTTGGGCCGCGCACCATCGAGATGATGCACATGAACCACCTGCCGGGCGGCAAGGACCTGACGCAACTCGCCATCGGCGGGTTCTCGGAGACCGCCAACGAGGGCGTGGGCTTCGGCCTGGGCTTCGCCTCGACCATGGGCCAGGTCGCCACCGGCACGCTGGGGGCCGGCGACTACTACTGGGGCGGGGCCGCCTCGACGATCTTCTGGGTCGACCCGAAGGAGGACCTCTCGGTGGTCTTCATGACCCAGCTCATGCCGTCGGGCACCTTCAACTTCCGCGGCCAGCTGAAGAGCATCATCTACGCCTCGATCATCGACTGACGGATGCACGCCTTCGGTCAGTTCACACCCTGGCACCGGCTGATCGTCTCGATCGTCCTGACGATGCTGCTGAGGCCGCCACCGTGGCGGGGGCGGTAGCGCTCTATCGGCAAAAAAGGTCCTGTCATCCCGGACGCCGCGCAGCGGTGAGCCGGGACCCAGGGCAACCACACTGCCTCCGCCCTGGGTCCCGGATCGGCTCTTCGGCCGTCCGGGATGACAGTTTGAGAGCGCTGAGGTCACCCGTTTCCTGCTGACAGAATGTTGGCAGCAGGCCCTGGCTATCGATGGTCCCAGCAAGAGGGACATCCGATGACCGCACACGCCAAGATCCAGGACGGACGCCGGGATTTCGACTTCTTCCAGGGGCGCTGGGATGTGCTGCACCGCCGGCTGACGCTGCGCGGCGCGGGTTCTGACGACTGGGACGAGTTCGAAGGCACAACCTCCTGCCAGACGCTGATGGGCGGGCTTTGCAATGTCGACGAGAACGACATGTCGAGCCGCAGCTTCCACGGGCTTACCTTCCGCACCTTCAACATCGAGCGGCGGGAGTGGTCGATCTACTGGGTCAACTCCGACGCCGGGGTGCTGCAGGAGCCGGTGTTCGGCCGCTTCGAGGATGGCGTCGGCCGGTTCTACGGCGTCGACGTCGACAACGGCCGCCCGGTGCAGGTGATCTACGTCTGGAAAGACATCACCCCGAGCTCCGCGCACTGGGCCCAGGCGTTCTCCTACGACGGCGGCCGCAGCTGGGAAGTGAACTGGACGATGGCGTTTTCCCGCGCGGATTGAGCTTGCGGGCGTGGCCTCCCTGCGCCTAGGGAACGCCATGCCCATCGCCCAGACAGACCTCGAAGCCATCC
>JBOHKZ010000120.1:0-9323 GCA_050729355.1 Phenylobacterium sp.
GGCCTGCGACTGGGAACGGCACGCCGAATTCGTGATCGAGCACCACACCTTCGGCGTGGTGGGTTCGATCGGCTTCACGCACAAGCGCGGCGAGCGGGCGGAGATCGGCTACTTCCTGGGCCGACGCTACTGGAACCGCGGCTACGCCACGGAAGCCGTGCGCGGCGCCCTTCGCTGGGTGAAGCGCGACTGGCGGCGCAATGTGGTCGTCGCCGGCCACTTCGCCGACAACCCAGCGTCGGGCCAGGTGCTCTGCAAGGCGGGCTTCCTCTACACCGGCGACGTCGAGCTGCGGTCCTGCGCCGCCCGCGACGGGGCCCAGGTCCCGACGCGGCTGATGGTGTGGTTGGCGTAACCTGCGGCGTCCCGCCGGGCCCCGGCAGGGACCCCCGCGCCTGTCGGCGCGCCCTCTCCCTACCCTCTCCCTCTCGCTGCGCGGGGGAGAGGGACGGTGGGGCGAGACCGTGCGCCTCCTCTCCCTCGGCGAAGCCGAGAGGGAGAGGGTAGGGAGAGGGCGGCGTAGCCGGCCGCCACGTGGCCGCTTGTCTATCCCCACGTCACTCGGCTTAGGGTTCGCCCCAGGGTGGAGCCAGGACGATGCAGCTGATCAGCGAGACGATCGAGGTCGGGGGTCCGAAGGGGCCGGCGCGGGCGAAGGCCTATCCGCCGAGCGGCGTCGAACTGTGGAATCCCGACGTCTTCAAGGCAGGTCCCCCTTACGCCGATTTCGCCAAGCTGCGGGCCGCGGCCCCGGTGGCCTGGAACGAGGAACCCGGCGACCGCCCGGGCTTCTGGTCGATCACCCGCTATGACGACGTGATGCGGGTGAACAGCGACTACGAGACCTTCTCCTCGCAGAAGGGCGGCATCCTGATGGCGCACCAGCGCTCGGAGATGCAGCTCGCCAAGGCCTCGCTCGACGCCATGATCACCATGGACGCGCCGGCCCACATGCAGCTGCGCCGCGAGCACATGCCCTATTTCACGCCGGCCTACCTGCGCGGCCTCACGGCCCGGGTCGAGGGCGAGGTGACCCGGCTGCTGGACGCCATGGCGCCGCTCGGCAAGTGCGACCTGGTGCCGATGCTGTCGTCGCAGCTGCCGCTCTTCACGCTGTGCGAGATCCTCGGGGTGCCGCAGGAGGATCGCGGCAAGTTCCTGACCTGGATGCACTATCTGGAGATGGCCAATTCCTTCGCCGCCGAGCGGGCAGGCGCGACGGGCGGCGGCATGGAGGGCGCGGCGGCCGACCTGCCGCCGGAGCTGAAGGCCTTCCTCGACGCCTTCCAGGCCGCGGTCGCCGACATGTTCCAGTACGGCCGCGACATGCTGCACAAGCGCCGCATCGACCCGCAGCAGGACCTGATGAGCGCCATCGCGCGCGCCCAGATCGACGGGGAATTCCTGGCCGACGAGTACCTGGACGGCTCGTGGCTGCTGATCGTCTTCGCCGGCAACGACACGACGCGGAACACCATCTCCGGCGCCATGGAGCTGCTCAGCCAATTCCCGGGCGAGAAGGCCAAGCTGATCGCCAAGCCCGAGCTGATGGGCGGGGCGGTCAACGAGATCATCCGCATGGTCAGCCCGGTGATCTACATGCGCCGCACCGCCACCCGCGACGTCGAGGTGGCGGGCCAGGAGATCGCGCGGGGCGAGAAGGTGATCATGTACTACGGCTCGGCCAACCGCGACGCCGCGGTGTTCGCCGACCCCGACCGCTTCGACGTCGAGCGCGCCAACGCCGAGAAGCACATCGCCTTCGGCTACGGCCCGCACACCTGCATCGGCAAGCAGGTGGCCCGGCTGCAGCTCGAGGCGGTCTACCGCCAGATGCTGGCGCGCTTCCCCGACATCCGCCAGGCGGGACCGAAGGAGGTCGCGCCCAACAACTTCGTCTACGCCATCCGCTCCATGCCGGTGGAGTTCAC
Organism: Phenylobacterium sp.; assembly: GCA_050729355.1. Classification (GTDB taxonomy): domain Bacteria; phylum Pseudomonadota; class Alphaproteobacteria; order Caulobacterales; family Caulobacteraceae; genus Phenylobacterium. The sequence goes on from JBOHKZ010000120.1 coordinate 1,932, forward strand.
GGCGCAGCGGTAATTCCATCGGGTCGTCATCCTCCGGGCAGCCGAAGGCTGAGCCGGGGGACCCAAGCTGAGTTGATCCGGCGGAGAGCCCGCTTGGGTCCCCCGGATCGCGTCTGCGCGCGACCGGAGGATGACGAACGGGAGTGTGCGCCGGTTCTGTGCTATCAGCCGCCGGCTATGACGTCCGAGACCTTCGATAAGCGCACGGCGCTCTTGCCGCGCCTGCTGGCCAACCGTCCGCGCGTCTGGCGGGTGGGCGTGGTGCTGCTTGGGAGCTGGCTCCTGGCGGCGGCGTCCTGGGCCGAGATCCCGATGGTCCCGGTCCCGATGACGCTGCAGACCTATGCGCTGTTCGTGATCGCCGCGCTGGCCGGCCGCTACCTGGCGACGGCGATCGTCGTGGTCTGGCTCTTCCAGGCCGCCATCGGCTTTCCCGTCCTCGCAGGCGGAGCCAGCGGGCTGGACGCCGTGACCGGCCCGACCATCGGCTTCCTCGCCGGCATGCTGGCCGCGGCGCCGATCGTCGGCGGGTTCGCCGAGACCCGGCGCAGCTGGATCGCCCTGTCCCTGATCTTTCTCGTGGGCCACGCCCTGGTGCTGGGCCTCGGCTGGGCCGGCCTGACCTTGAGCGGCCTCGATCCCAAGGCGGCGCTCACGGGCGGCGTCCTGCCTTTCCTCCCGGGCGCGCTGGTGAAGTCCCTTGCCGCCGCCCTTACCGTCACCCTGGCGCAGGCGCGCCTGAAGGCCATCTGAGTTCCATGAAATTCCTCGACGAGTGCAAGATCTACATCCGCTCCGGCAACGGGGGCGGCGGCGCCGTGTCGTTCCGGCGTGAGAAATACATCGAATACGGCGGCCCGGACGGCGGCGACGGCGGCAAGGGCGGCGACGTGTGGATCGAGTCCGTCGATGGCCTGAACACCCTGATCGACTACCGCTACCACCAGCATTTCAAGGCCGAGACCGGCGGCCACGGCATGGGCCGCAACCGCCATGGCGCGAACGGCGAGGACTCGGTGATGAAGGTGCCGGTGGGCACCCAGGTGTTCGCCGACGACAAGGAAACCCTGCTGCTCGACCTCGATAAGCCGGGCATGCGCATCCGCCTGCTGAAGGGCGGCAACGGCGGGTTCGGCAACACCTACTTCAAGGGCCCGGTGAACCAGGCCCCGCGCCACGCCAACCCCGGCCAGGAGGGGGAGGAGAAGTGGATCTGGCTTCGCCTCAAGCTGATCGCCGATGTGGGGCTGGTCGGCCTGCCGAACGCCGGCAAGTCGACCTTCCTGGCCGCGGCCAGCGCCGCCAAGCCGAAGATCGCCAACTACCCGTTCACGACGCTGGCCCCCAACCTGGGGATGGTCGACCTCTCGGTGGGCGAGCGGTTCATCCTGGCCGACATCCCCGGCCTGATCGAGGGCGCCAGCGAGGGCGCGGGGCTGGGCGTCCGGTTCCTCGGGCACGTGGAGCGCACGGCGTCGCTGATCCACCTGGTGGACGGCACTCAGGACGACGTCGCCGAGGCCTGGCGCACAGTGCGCCACGAGCTGGAAGCCTACGGCGAGGAGCTGGGCGACAAGACCGAGTTCGTGGTGCTTTCCAAGGTCGACGCGCTCGACGAGGAGACCCGGGCGGCCAAGAAGGCCGAGCTGGAAGAAGCCTCCGGCGCCGAGGTGCGCGAGGTCTCCGGCGTCTCCGGCGAAGGCGTCACCGAGCTGCTGCGCGACGCCTATGCGCTGGTCCGCGCGCGCAAAGGCGAGGCCGTCGAGGAAGAGATCGCCCAAAGCGGCGCCCCGCCGGAGAGCTGGGCCCCGTGAGCGGCATCGCCGCCGCCAAACGGATCGTCGTCAAGGTCGGCTCGGCGCTGCTGATCGGACCTGACGGCGCCGACCACGCGTGGCTGCAGGCCTTCGCGGCCGACGTCGCGCGGCTGCGGGCGCGCGGACAGCAGGTGCTGGTGGTGTCGTCAGGCGCCGTGGCGCTGGGCCGCCGCCGGCTGAACCTCGCCAAGCGGGCCCTGACCCTGCCGGAGAAACAGGCCGCCGCGGCCGCCGGACAATCGGCGCTGATGCGGGCCTGGGAAGAAGCCTTCGAACCGCACGCCGCCCACTGCGCCCAGGTGCTGCTGACCCGCGACGACACCGAGGTCCGCCGTCGCTGGCTGAATGCGCGGGCCACCGTCGAGACCCTGCTCGATCTGGGCGTCATCCCGGTGGTCAACGAGAACGACACCGTCGTCACCGAAGAGATCCGCTACGGCGACAACGACCGGCTGGCCGCGCGCGTGGCGCAGATGATCGGCGCCGACCTGCTGGTGCTGCTGTCGGACGTGGACGGGCTCTACACCGCCGATCCCCGGCGCAATCCGGCGGCCGAGCATCTGGCGCGGATCACCCGCCTGACGCCGGAAATCGAGGCCATGGCCGGCGGCGCCAACGCCTCGGCGGGCGTCGGGACCGGCGGCATGGCCACCAAGCTCGCCGCCGCCCGGATCGCCAGTGCGGCGGGCTGCGCCACGGTCATCACGCTCGGCCAACGCCCCTCGCCGCTCCTGGCGGTGGAAGCCGGCGAACGGGCGACCATCCTCGAGCCCTCAACCACGCCCGCCGCCGCCTACAAGGCCTGGATCGCGGGCAGTCTGGCGCCGGCCGGTGCGCTGGTGGTCGACGCCGGCGCGGCCCAGGCGGTGCGGCGGGGCAAGAGCCTGCTGGCGGCCGGCGTGCGCCGCGTCGAAGGTCGTTTCGACAAGGGTGACGCGGTCGTGGTCCGGGACGAACAGGGGCTGGAGATCGCCCGCGGCCTGGTCCGCTACGAAGCCGAGGACGCCGAGAAGATCTGCGGCCTGAAGAGCGAGGCCATCGAGCCGGTGTTGGGCTACACCTCCGGCCCGCTGATCCACGCCGACGACCTGGCGCTGGCCGCCCACGCCGCCGACGCCTGAGGCTCAGGTCAGGCCAGAACCGCGGCGGCGACCGAGCTGGAAAGCGGGGCGCTGGGACGCGGGCCGCTGGTCAGTACGACGCGTGCGACCTCGTTCCGGCGGGCTTCGTCGCCTTCCAGCCGAGCGATCTGGAACTGGGTCCAGTGGGCGATCTGTGAGGGTTGGGCCGGCGTGAAGCGCCGCAGCTCGAACGCCGCAGCCTTGCGGTCCTTCGCTTCCAGCATTGCCAGCAAGGCGACCTGATCCTCGGCGATCTGCCGGTGCAGATCGGCGGCGAGCGCCGGATCGATCACGCCGCGATGGTCGCGCCAACCGCGCCGCCACGTCGGGCGCAGGCTTTCGCAGGGCGGTTCGCTCGGCCGCTCCAGGTATTGCAGCAGGCCCGCGCCGAGCAGCAGCGCCTCGCCCAGGCGCCCGCGCGCCGTCTCCAGGTGCAGGCGCGCGTGGGCGAGCCGGACACGGTGGGCCAGCAAGGGCGCGAGTCCGGCTTCCTCCGCGGCGAGATCGCGGTCGAAGGCGGCTTCCATCAGCTCGGCCGCCCATTCGAACCGGCCGGCCCGGGTTTCACTCTCCGCCTCCCGGCCCCAGAGCAGGCTCTCGGCCAGGTCATGCGCCTGGGGTCCCAGGCCGCCCTCCTCGAGGATGCGGTTGGCCCGCAGGAAACGGCTGGCGGCGCCTTCGAGACGTTGGGTCATCGCCACCGCCAGGCCTTCGTCGGCAAGACGCTGGATGTCGGTCAGGGTGGCGCAGACGTCCGGACTGAAGGCCCTGCGCGCCATCCGGTCGATCTCGGCCTGGAGCAGGTCCGTCGCGGGCGGAGCGGCTTCAGCCGCGGCGCAGGCCCGCGCCAATTGCTCGAGCGGCGTGTCGCCGGGCTGGCCGAAGGCGCGGGGCTCCACGATCGCCTGAAGCTTCACGAGGGGGCCGCGTGGCGCCAGCGGATCGTCGCCCATCGGCCGCGGGGCTTCATCAACTGGCGGCACGCGATGAGCTCCCACTACGGCCTCAAAAACCCTGCTGACGCGCAGGACTTCAACACGGGTGCTGCTACAAGACGCGACTCAGCCGGCGCCTCACGCCCCCAAGCGTCAGGTGAGGCTGCGCGCGACCCGAGGCCGAATTTTGTCCCGTGGATGAATGGGGCTAGGTAAGGCTCACCCTGAGCATATGGGGGAGACGTGGACGACGGCGGCGCACGGCATGAACCTGGGACGACCCGCGAGGGGCGGTTGCAGGCGCTTGCGCCCGGCCAGGCGGTGCCGTTCGGCGGCGACCGCGTCGCCTATGTGAGCCCCGAACTGGCGGCGGCGTTCAAACCGGGCGACCGGCTGCTGGTCGTGCAGGACGCCGGCGACCTGCTGCATGTGCCCGCCGCCGAACAGGTGATCGCCGCGACCGCCGTGGGCCGCGCCGCCGACGCCTTCGCGCGGATGGGCGAAGTTTCCGACGCGGCCGTCACCGACTTCTTCGAGGCCTTCGCGGCCAGGTTGGCCAACGACGCCTGCTGGGGCGCGATCGCGCGCGCCAATGCGGCGGACGTGGCTGCGGCGAGCGCCCGGGGCCGGTCGACCACGCGGCTGGTCGCGAACGAGGCCATGCGGGCCGACATGATCGCCGGCCTCAGAGCCTGGCGCGATGCCGAGGCCTCGCGCGGCCAGATGCTGGAACTGGTCGAGCATGCCGGCTGGAGCGTCGAGCAGGTCACCGCGCCGCTGGGCGTCGTGGGCTTCGTATTCGAGGGCCGGCCCAATGTCTTCGCCGACGCCACTGGCGTGCTGCGCGGCGGCAATACGGTGGTGTTCCGGATCGGCTCGGACGCGCTGGGCACCGCGCGCGCCATCGTGGCGGAGGCGCTTTCGCCGGCCTTGCGGGCCGCAGGCCTGCCGGAGGGCGCGGCGGTGCTGGTGGATTCCGCGGCCCATGCGGCCGGCTGGGCGATGTTCTCCGACCCGCGGCTCGCCCTGGCGGTGGCGCGGGGCTCCGGCCCGGCCGTGGCGCAGCTCGGGGCCATCGCGCGCCAGGCCGGGACGCCGGTCAGCCTGCACGGCACGGGCGGGGCCTGGATGGCGGCCGACGAGACCGCCGACGCCGACCGCTTCTTCGCCGCCGTGTTCCATTCGCTCGACCGCAAGGTCTGCAACACCCTGAACGTCTGCTGCATCGTCCGTGAGAGGGCCGACGAACTGGTTCCGGTCTTCCTCGACGCGCTCGCGCAGGCCGGCCAGCGGCGCAAGGGCTGGAAACTGCACGTGGCGGCGGCCGACCTGGGCCGCATTCCCGAGCCGGTCCGCACGCTGCGCGGGACCGTGATCCGCGCCGAGGGACCGGTCGAGGAGCCGCTGGTCGAGCCCATCGCCGACGCCGACCTCGGCCGCGAGTGGGAATGGGAGGAGACGCCGGAGGTCACGCTGAAGGTCGTCGAGACCGTCGACGAGGCCGTGGCGCTCTTCAACCGCCATAGCCCCAGGTTCGCCGCCAGCCTGATCTCCGAGGACCTCGCCGCGCAGGACCGGTTCTACCAACTGGTCGACGCACCCTTCACCGGCGACGGCTTCACCCGCTGGGTCGACGGGCAGTATGCGCTGAACAAGCCCGAGCTTGGCCTCTCCAACTGGCAGAACGGCCGGCTCTTCGCCCGCGGCGGGGTGCTGGCCGGCGACGGCGTGTTCTCGGTCCGCGCCCGCGTCCGCCAGAGCGATCCGGCCCTCGATCGCGGGGGCGAGCCGACTCCGCCCCGCAAGGTCTAGGCCGCATGTGGTCGGCGGGATCGGCGCGACGCGCGCGCCCGGGCGGTCGGCCGAAGGCGCTGCGGCTCGGCTTCACCCTGACCCCCGGCATGAAGGTCGGGCTTTACGGCGGCTCGTTCAATCCCGCCCACGAAGGCCACGCCCACGTCGCCGAGACGGCCAAGCGGCGGCTGGGGCTGGACAAGGTGATCTGGCTGGTCTCGCCGCAGAACCCCCTGAAGGGTCGCCACGAGACCGCCGACCTGGCCGCACGGATGGCCGGGGCCCGCGAGCTGGCCAAGGGGCCGGGGATGATCGTCTCCGACGCCGAGACCCTGCTGGGCTCGGCCTACACCATCGACACCGTGCGGGCGCTGAAGGCGCGGTTCCCGCGGGTGAAGTTCGTCTGGATCATGGGAGCCGACAGCCTGGCCACCTTCCACCGCTGGCGCGGCTGGACCCAGATCATGCGCGAGGTTCCGGTAGCCGTCGTGTCGCGGCCATGGATCTCGCTGAAGAGCCGCTTCTCGCCCGCCGCCCTGCGGTTCGCGCGCTATCGATGGCCGGCCAGCCGTGCGCTGGGCCTCGCCGGATCGAAGCCGCCGGCGTGGGTTTTCCTCTACGGGCGGTTTAATTTCATGAGCTCCACGGCGCTCCGGGAACGTCTCAAGAAGCGCGCCGGTTGACCGAATCGTGAGGCCCCTGACCGCGGCCCCGTTTTCGTGGTAGGGTCCTTCTCGCGAGGACATCAAAGGAGCACCCCGCTGAACCGTGAAGCTGCGCCGCGTGCGCAAGAAGGCCTGGACGCCGCTCTCAGCCGGAGCGCCGAGCCTTCAGAAGAAGCCCAGAGTCGTATCAACGCTCTGGAAGAGCTGATCCTGACGAAACTGGATGACGATAAGGCCCAGGACGTCGTTTTCATCGACCTCAAGGGAAAAAGTGCCATGGCCGACGGCCTGGTGGTCGCCTCCGGGCGTTCGCACCGTCACGTCGGCGCCATGGCCGATCACCTGCTGCGGTCGCTGAAGGAGCACGGCTACGGCAAGTGCCGGGTCGAGGGGATGCCCCACTGCGACTGGGTGCTCATCGATACGGGCGACGTGATCGTCCACCTGTTCCGCCCCGAAGTGCGCACCTTCTACAACATCGAGAAGATCTGGTCGGTGGACAGCCCCCACCGCACCCCGACGCACCAGGCGGTCTAGCGCGCGCTCCAAGCCCCCCGAACGCTTCGGTTCAGGGGAGGCGCGCTGCAAGACAGCAATCGCGGTCATGGACTCCGCGCTGCCCCGATGATCCCTTCGGATCAACAGGGAGAACAGCGATGTCCGAGACCTTGAGCCGCGATCTTCTGGACCAATCCGCGACCGAACTGGTGGCCGCCCTGGCCCAGCGCCAGATCAGCGCCGCCGAACTCACCGACCAGGCGATCGCCCGCATCGAGGGCCGCGACGGCCCGATCAACGCGGTCGTGGTGCGCGACTTCGACCGGGCGCGGACGGCGGCGAAGGCGGCTGACGCCGCCCTGGCGCGCGGCGAGCGAGGCGCGCTGCTTGGCCTGCCGATGACGGTCAAGGAAAGCCACAACGTCGCGGGCCTGGCGACCACCTGGGGCTTCGAGCACGCCCGGGGCTGGATCGCGCCGGAAGACGCCGTGGGCGTGGCGCGGCTGAAGGCGGCTGGGGCGGTGATCCTTGGCAAGACCAACATCCCGGTCTCGCTGGCCGA
>JBOHKZ010000121.1:0-2027 GCA_050729355.1 Phenylobacterium sp.
AGCCGCCCAGCACCATCGGGACCTCGATGATATCGCGGGTGGTGCCCGGCGTGGCCGTGACGATCGCCGCGTCACGCTTGGCGAGCACGTTCAGCAGCGTGCTCTTGCCGGCGTTGGGCGCACCCAGCAGCGCGATCCGGTAGCCCTCGCGCACCCGCTCGCCGCGCACCGCGTCCGCCGCCGCCGCGTCCAGCTCGGCGATCAGCCCCTCGAGGATCGGCCGGGCGCGGCTGGCGACATCGGCCGGCACCTCTTCGTCGGGGAAGTCCACGGCGGCCTCGAACATCGCCAGCGCGCCGGTCAGCGCCTCGCGCCAGCGGCCCTGCACCTCGGAGAGCCGCCCCCCGAGTTGCTCCAGCGCCTGGCGTCGCTGGGCGTCGGTCTCGGCGTCGACCAGGTCGGCGACGCCCTCGGCCTGGGCCAGGTCCAACTTGCCGTTCTCGAAGGCCCGGCGGGTGAATTCCCCAGGCTCGGCGAGCCGCAGTCCCGCGGCCGAAAGCGCCCCGACCAGGGCGGAAACCACCGCCTGGCCGCCATGCACATGGAATTCCGCGGCGTCTTCGCCGGTGTAGCTGCCGGGGCCCGGAAACCAGAGCACCAGCGCCTCGTCGATCGGCGCGCCCACCGCATCGCGCAGACGCCGGACGCTGGCCCGTCGCGCGGGGGGCAGATCGCCTGCCAGCGCCTTCACGGCGGCCTTGGTCCGGGGTCCGGACAGGCGAACGACCGCGACGGCCGCGCGCCCGGCGGCCGTGGCGGGTGCGAAGATCGTGTCGGTCATTTCTTGGCGGAGGCGGCGCCTATGCCTACTTCCATGAGCTTGCGGAACTGCTCCTGGGCGCCCTGCCCGAAGGCCATCCAGTTCTTCATCAGCTCATCGGGCGAGATCAGCGACATGTTGGAATCGATCCGCTTCTTCATCTCGTCGACCAGGTGGTCGTTGAGCGCGCTCACGTCGGGCAGCCCCAGGAAGCGCCGCGCTTCCTCGGGCGAGCAGTCCACCTCGATGGTCATCTTCATGCCGTGCGCCTCCACTACGGAATCCATATGGCCGCAGAGCCGTGCGTCGCGCTAGTAGCCATCATCCGCAGCACAGGAGACCACCATGGGCGAGCGTATCACCATCAGCACCTCTGACGGGACCTTCCAGGCGTACGTCGCCCGCCCCAGCCGCTCTCCGGCGCCGGCCGTGGTGGTCATCCAGGAGATCTTCGGCGTGAACCAGGTGATGCGCGACGTCACCGATTCCCTGGCCGCCGAGGGCTTTCTCGCCATCTGTCCGGACCTCTTCTGGCGGATCGAGCCCGGCATCGACATCACCGACCACACGGACGCCGAGTGGAAGCGGGCCTTTGAGCTCTTCAACGCCTTCGACGTCGACAAGGGCATCGAGGACATCGCCGCCACCATCGACCTGATCCGCGCCGATCCCGGCTGCACCGGCAAGGTCGGCGCCGTCGGCTTCTGCCTGGGCGGCCTCCTGGCCTTCCTGACTGGGACCCGGACCGACTCGAACGCCTCGGTTTCCTACTACGGCGTCGGCATCGAGAGCCGGGTGGCGGAGGCTGAGAAGCTGGCGAACCCGCTGCTCCTGCACATCGCCGAGGAAGACGAGTTCGTGCCCAAGGCGGCCCAGACGGTGATCCTCAAGGCGCTGAAGGACCACCCGCAGATCGAGATCCACACCTATCCCGGCCGCAACCACGCCTTCGCCCGGGTCGGCGGCGCGCACTACGACGCGGCCGACGCCAAGCTGGCCAACGGCCGCACCCTCGCCTTCTTCCAAAAGAACCTCGGGTAACCCTGCATGCGCGCGATCCGTTTCAGCCAGACCGGCGGCCCAGAAGTCCTCGAACTCGTCGAGGTGGAGAAGCCCGAGCCGAAACCCGGCCAGATCCTGCTGCGCCATGAGGCCAGCGGCATCAACTTCATCGACACCTACCAGCGCTCCGGACTCTACCCGGTGAAGCTGCCGTCGCCGCTCGGCGGCGAGGCGGCCGGCGTGGTCGAAGCGGTCGGCGTAGGGG
>JBOHKZ010000122.1:0-3878 GCA_050729355.1 Phenylobacterium sp.
GCCCCGTCGAGGAGCACGAGGTCACCCAGCCCGTCCTGGTGGCGCGGGGCGCACAAGACGCTGTCCGACGGATCGCTCAGCTTGGGCCGGACGCCCTCGACTGGAGCAGCTTCGCGTCCCCCCGCGCCGCGCCCACCGGTCCCGATGAAACCTATCGCGTGAAGAACGCGATGCTGATCATCCAGGTGATCGAGGCGGTGGTAAAAGCCTTGGAGGCGTTTCCCGTCGAGATCCTTGAGCGCAGCCGCGCGGATGGTCAGCCGTCGATCCTGTTGCGGGCCCACCCGGGAAACGATCGCGACAAAGTGGCCAAGAAGCTGGGCTTGGCGACCGCCGAGCAGGCCATCCGGCGGCTCTTCCAGGAGGGCGGCGCGGACGCTGAAACCAAGTGGCGATTGAGTCTAGCCCAAAGCCTGGGCGCCTCGCGGCAGGGCGACATCGGCGTGGCGTTCGTGGACGCCACCAAACACAAGGGTGCGCAGGCCTATCGGTTCGAAGCTGACGCCCCGCTCACCGGCGGCGGGCCGTGGTTCCTGAGGGGCCAACAGGATGTCGGGTCCGAGCAGGTGATCGCGCGGCGTCTGCGGATCCTGAAGGCGCTGCCCACCCGCCTCGACCTGGCGCAGATGCTGCTAGATCCCTGGCGGATGCGGCGTGGCAGCCGCGAGACCATCAGCGAGGAAGAGCGGACCAGCGAGACGTTCCTCGATCTCGACAAGCCCAAGCGCGACGCCCTGAGCTCGATCTGGGAGACCCTCCCGAGCTTCTTTGTTGTCGGACCCCCCGGCGTCGGGAAGACGCGCGTCGCGACCGAGGTGGTGACCCGCCGGTTCGCCACCGAACGCGCCTCGCGCCTATTGATCACCGCTCAGGGACACGACGCCCTCGATCACCTGCAGACCAAGGTCGCCGACGCCTTCGCCGCCGCGGGGAAGCAAGACATGCTGATTGTCAGGTCGGTCACGCCAGAACGCCGCGCATCGGTGGGCGCCGAGACGGAGCCGATGGCGCTGGATCTGCTGAGCCGTTTGGCGAGGTGCGAGGCCCTGGGCCTGTTGCCGGCGGGAGTTGGCGACCGGATCAAAGCGCTGGCTGACGAGACACAGCGACAAGCCGGGATGAAGGGCGCTCTCACGCCGGAGGTCCGATCGGGTCTCGGCGCGGTGGTGCATCTGCTGCTGGACGCCGCCGATGTGGTCGTCTCAACGCTGAACTCGGCGGACGTGGAAGCGATGGTTGAGGCTCGTGAACAGTTCGACTGGGTGATTGTCGAAGAGGCCGCCAAGGCCACCGGCCCCGAACTGCTCGGCGTGATGATGCTGTCGGCCCGCCGCCTACTGATCGGGGATCATCGCCAGCTTCCGGCGTTCGATGCTGATCGCATGATCGCGATTCTCGAAGATCACGCTCTTGTCGAAGAGACCCTCGGGCAAGCGACGTCGCTCCTCGGTCCCCTCCTGCGGGACGGCGAGCTCGACGAAATCACCGCCCTGCTTGGGGCCGGACCGGAGGTCTTGCACAGCGCCGCCCTTGACGCCCGGGGACTGCTGGATCCCTTCCGGTCGTTCGTCGAGCAAGACGAGCGGCGCCGCAGCGAAAACCCAAACCATCGTCCGATCAGCGCGACGCTCACGGAGCAGCGGCGGATGGATCCCGCGATCGCGCAGATCGTGTCCGCGGCGTTCTATGATGGAAACCTCACGACGTCCGAGGTGCGGAAGAACGCTGCCCTGGCGGGGAACACCCCGCTGGTCCAACTCGCGCCCCTGCCAGCGTCGCCGGTGGTGGTGGTGAACTTCCGTCACGTGAGCAGCCCGAAGCGCGGTGAAATCGCAGCGCCGGAACAGGGCGGCAAGGCCTGGCACAACCCGCAGGAAGTCGAGTCGGTGATCGACGTGTTGCGACACCTGCGGGCGAAGCCCGGTGAGCAGCCGACGCTCGCCGTACTCGCCCCTTACAAGGCGCAAGTTGATCGCCTGCACAGCCGAGTCGGCAAAGCCCTGAAAGGGCCGTTGGCGCACCTTTCGGACTTTGCGTCGGTCCGTCCAGACGGCGCCTTCGTGGGCACCGTTGACTCGTTCCAGGGCAACGAGGCCGACGTCGTGATCCTCTCCTTGGTCCGAAACAATCCTCGCGCCGGACGCAGTGCGCTGGGCTTCCTCCAGGATCGACGGCGGATGAACGTCGCTCTAAGCCGCGCCAAGACGCAGCTGATCATTGTCGGCAGCCTGGATTTCCTGAAGGAGGCCGTGCGCGGCGTGAATCCCGGGAAGGGGACGCACGATCTCGATTTCTTCAATCGCATTCTCGAACAGATCGCGCTCCTTGAGGTGGACCGCCGCGGGAACCTTGCCTTGGCGTCCCTCGTGGCGCCTGGCGACCTTCGGGGCGCGGCATGAGCGAAATCATCGCCATTCCCGTCTCACGGATCGCGTGCCGTGTGTTTATCGACAAGTCGCGCGCCTGGAGCGCGATTGACGAGATCATCTTGCTGCTCCTGGCCCGCAAGCCCACGGCAATACGCGAACTCGCAGCCCTGACCGACCAGCCACACCAAGTCGTGGTGGCCTCAGTGTCCCGACTGATGCGCTTTCGCCTCGTGGAGGTCAGCTTAGGCGTGGGCGGCGCCGAGCTGAAGGTCAGCGCCTCCGGCCAAGCCGCGATTCTCAGCGGCAACGCCCTGCCGGTCTTTCCCAGCCGCAGCAGCCGCCGCTTCGCCTTCGTGGTGGAGATGGCAACCGGCGACTTCTTCCCGGCAGGACCGCTGGAGATCAAAAGCCTGAACGACCTTCGCCGAGGTCCCAAGGCCCGGATCCTGAGGGTCGAAGGCGGCGGGCCCTCGCTTTCACAATCCGACAACCTGGCGCGTCTGACGAAGATCGCCGTGCGAGGCTGGGACGAGCAAGTGGCCAGCGTCGACTCCCGGACGGCCACCCTCCGCGAAGACCAATTCATGGTGGTTCGGATCGCAGACGGGGAACTGCAGGGACTGCCAGAAAGCGCCGGGCCAGCCCTTCGCGCGGTCCTCGCCGCAGCCGTCGAACGGCCTGCGGGCCCGCATGAGATCGTCATCCCCTATGGCGGGCCGCCGCCGCCGTCCCTCGAGACGGTTCGTGTCCACGAGTGCGACGTTTCGCCAGAGGACGTGATCATCGGCGGCGAGCAGCACCGCAAGCTCTTCGAATCCATGGTGGCGCGCGCCCATAGCCGCATGATCATCCACTCGACCTTCCTCGACGCCGAGCGTTTCGCGGCGTTCATGGACGGGTTCCGACAGGCGGCGCTAAAGGGTGTGACCTTCGACCTCTTGTGGGGCGACAAGGACGAGGATGAGCCGGAGGCCGCCACGTCATCGGCCGTCGCCGTCGGCGATATCATGGCCCTGGTGGACAAGGACCCGGATCTGCGCGGCCGTTTCCGCGTGCATATGGCCAGCACCCACTCCCACACGAAGCTGCTGTTGATCGACATGGAGGACAGTGGATGGATCGGCGTATTGGGCTCCTGCAACTGGATTCGGTCGCCATTCCGATCCGTGGAGCTCTCTGTCGTCCTTCGCGATCAGCACGTGGTCGCGGACGTCTGCGAGGTGTTGCAGAACATGGCGGGGCGCCGAGGGCTGATCGATGGCCTTGCCAACGAGCTCGGGATCACGGTGCGTGATCTTCGCCGAGAGCCCCCGCGCGGAGGCAGCGCGAAGGTCTCGGTCGTGGTCGGCACCGGGCACGAAAGGCTGATGCGACAGGCCAGCCTTGAGACGAACCACAGCCTGGTGATCGGCGCGCATAAGCTTGGCGCCAACGCCAGGACGGGCGCGATCCTCCCGGGTGAGGCCGCCGCTGAACGTCACGTCGCAACCACCATCCTCTATTCGATGG
>JBOHKZ010000123.1:0-2634 GCA_050729355.1 Phenylobacterium sp.
GCGCCTGTCTGGGCGTGCCGATCGACGTTATCGAGCCCTGCGGCTTCCCGTTTTCCGACCGCGACGTGCGCCGAGCGGCCATGGACTACGGCCAGATGGCGCAGGTCGCCCGCCACGCAAGTTGGAGCGTTTTCCTCGAGAGCCGCCGTGGTTCGACGGGCCGACTGCTGCTTTTCACCACACGCGCCGCCCAGCCCTTCCAGACCTTCGGCTACCGGCCCGACGACGTCCTGCTGTTCGGCCGCGAAAGCGCCGGCGTCCCCGACGAAGTGCACGCGGCGGCCGACGCGCGGCTGGTCATTCCGCTGGCGGCCGGCGCGCGTTCGCTGAACCTCACTCTCAGCGCGGCGATGGCGCTTTCGGAGGGCCTGCGTCAGACGAACGGCTTTCCAACCGCGGCTGGAACCGGTTAGCAAGCGGGCCATGTCCAGCCTGCCCCCCGAGATCGAAGCCCGCCGCGCCCGCGCCAAGGAATGGTTCGAGAGCCTGCAGACGCGGATCGTCGCCGAATTGGAGCGCCTGGAGGACGAGGCGCCCGAGGAGTTCTATCCCGAGCCGGCCAGCCGCTTCGACCTGCGCCCCTGGACCCGCGAGACCGGCGTCGGCGGCGGCATCGGCGGGCACTTCAAGGGCCGCCTTTTCGAGAAGGCCGGCGTGCACACCTCGTCCGCCACGGCCCGCTTCTCACCGGAGATGGCCGCGCAGATGCCGGGCGCGGACAAGGACCCGTCCTACGTCTCGGCGAGCATCAGCCTGATCATCCACCCGCGCTCGCCTCGCATCCCCACCGTGCACATGAACACCCGCTTCCTGTCGACCGCCGAGAGCTGGTTCGGCGGCGGGGCCGACCTGACGCCGATGCTGGACGAGCAGCGCAGCCAGGACGCCGACGACGCCGTCCTCTTCCACGCCGCCATGAAGGCCGCCTGCGATCCCTTCGATCCCGAGTGGTACGAAAAGTACAAGGCCTGGTGCGACGAGTATTTCTTCCTGCCACACCGCAATGAGACCCGTGGCGTCGGCGGCATCTTCTACGACCGCCACAACTCCGGCGATTTCGAGAAGGACTTCGCCTTCACCCAGGCGGTGGGCGAGGCGTTCCTCGACGTCTATCCGCGCATCGTCCGCCACCGGATGAGCGAGCCCTGGACGGAAGCCGACCGCGAAGAGCAGCTGGTCCGCCGCGGCCGTTACGTCGAGTTCAACCTGCTCTACGACCGCGGCACCATGTTCGGCCTGAAGGCCGGCGGGAACATCGAGACCATCCTCTCCTCGATGCCGCCCATGGTCATGTGGCGCTAAATGAGCGCTCTACGAAATCATCCCGGACGGCCGAAGAGCCGATCCGGGACCCAGGGCTAAGTCAGGTATGGTCGCCCTGGGTCCCGGCTCTCCGCTGCGCTCCGGCCGGGATGACCGGCGTGAGAGGATGATCTGATTGCCTCGTCCCACTGAGCTCACACCCACCCTCGCCGAGCGTCTGGGATACGCCGCCGACGCGAAGCTCCTGATCGTCAACTGCGACGACCTGGGCTCGAGCGCTTCGGCCAACCGGGCGACCCGGACCGCGCTGGCGACCGGCATGGCGACCAGCGCCACCCTGATGGTCCCCTGCCCCTGGGCGCTCGACGGCGTGGAAAAAGGCGCGGGCGGCGGAGTGGGCGTCCACCTGACGCTGACCTGCGAATATCCCGGCTACCGCTGGCGAGCGCTGACCGGCGCGGCCTCGCTGCACGACGCGCAAGGCTATATGCCGACCACCACCCAGGCCGTGTGGGCGCAGGCCGACCTCGACGACGTGCGGGCGGAGTGCATCGCCCAGATCGACCAGGCCTACGCCTGGGGCGTCGACGTCACCCACCTCGACGCGCACATGGGCACGATGCAGATCGACCCGCGCTATTTCGCGCTCTTCGTCGAGCTCGCCGCCCAATACGACCTGCCGCTGCGGATGTTCGGCTCCGGCGCCGAGCGCAAGCTGGGCTTCCCCGGGCGCAGCCAGGCGGCCGGGCGCGGCCTCGTTTTCCCCGACCACCTGCTGACCACCTGGGGCCAGCCCGCCAAGCCGACGTTCGCCAACATCCTCTCGGGCCTGCGCCCGGGCGTGACCGAGGTCTACCTCCACCCGGTCGAGGACGGGCCGGAGCTGCGCGGCTACGACCCCGATCATCCGCAAATCCGCGTCGACGACCTCGCCTGCCTGACCGATCCCGGGCTGCCGGCCCTGGTCGCGGCGTCGGGCGCCCGGCTGATCAGCTTCGCGCCGCTGCGCGACCTCCAGAGGGCCCGCGCATGACCATGATCCGGCCGTTCCGCGCCGAAGACCTCGACGCGCTCTACGCCATCTGCCTGGCGACCGGCGACCACGGCGAGGACGCCCAGTCGCACTACGACGACAAGCGGATCATCGGCGAGATCTACGCCGCGCCCTACGCCGTCCTCGAACCCGGCCTGGCGTTCGTCACCGAGGATGACGAGGGCGTCGGCGGCTACATCATCGGGACCCGCGACAGCCGCGCCTTCGAAGCCGCCTGCGAGGCGAGCTGGTGGCCGAAGCTCAGGCTCGTCCACGAAAACCCGCGCGGAACGCCGCCCGACGGCTGGACCTGGGACCAGAAGCGCGCCTTCCAGATC
>JBOHKZ010000124.1:0-9225 GCA_050729355.1 Phenylobacterium sp.
GCCTTCAGGCCCTGGCGCGCCACGTCCAGCTTCGCCGGATCGAAGCCCAGCGTCGCGGCGTCGCCCGATACGATCGACGAGGCCTTGGCGTCGACGCTCTTCGCCGGTTGCGCCGCCTGTCCGGACGACGCGAAAGCCAGCCCCGCCGCCAGCGCCGCGGCCGCGAGCCGCCCGTTCAGAAATCTATTGGTCATGTGGCATCCCCCCGGCGCGATTGATGGCGCCTTTCGCCCCCCGCTGGCAACGCGCCTACTCGACTTCCCAGTCGATCTCGCCGCGGGTTTCGAGGACGGTCTCGCAAAGCGCGGCGTGCAGGCCGGCGCGCGCGACGCGCCGGGGCATGCGGAAGACGAATTCGACGCGCCCCTTGGGGGCGATCTTATGCTCGGCGATGATCCTGCAGCCCTGGCCCTGCAGGACGGCGCGATAGGCGTCGGCGCTTTCGTGAATGCGGTCGAGCGGCAGCTGCTCGATCTTCACACGGCAGACCGGCGTGGAGTCGAACGCCAGGATCAGGACGAAGGCGACGGCGGTGGTGATCACCGCGAAGTGCGGCAGGCCGAGCCCGGCGATCAGGCCAACCAGGGTGACGACGATCAGCCGGCCGGTGTCGCGGGTGGAATCGGTGTCGGTGCGGAATCGGATCAAGCCGCCGATGCCGAACACCACGACGCCGATCACCATGCCGAACTCGCGCACGGTCACCCCGATCACCGCGCCGATGAAGGCGTACATGATGAACACCTTCGGCATGTCGGCTTCGTGCAGCTTGTCGACGGTGCGCGGGGTCGTGGGGTGGTAGCCGATCACTGCACCGAGGGCGATCGCCAGCAACAGGGCGCTGAGGGAATCGAGGATGAAATGGGTGTTGCGGAACCCGGCCCAGCCGATGTCAGGGAGCGGCCCCGAGGCGCCGTCGAAGAGGCCCGGCGTCTGCGCCAACGCGCCGCTGGGCGCCAGCAGCAGCAGAAAAAACAGCACCCACGCCTTCATACGATTGTCCCCATCCCGGCCGCAGGGTGAGTGAGGCGCGGCGCATTAGCAAGGTGGCGACGCGGACGATCTGGCGTCAAAGCGACGCTGTGCACGGAGCGATCACGCGATATGGTCCCGTCCATGATCAAGTTCCTGGCCGGCCTGCTCGCCGCTCTTTCGATCTGCACCGCCGGCCCCGTCCAGGCTCAGGCCGCCTGGGACAATGTCGCCCGCGTGGTGGTGATCGGCGACCTGCACGGCGACTACGGCAAATTCCACGACCAGTTGACCCAGGCGGGCCTGATCGACGGGCGCGACAGGTGGAGCGGGGGCAAGACCCATCTGGTGCAACTGGGTGACGTGCCCGACCGCGCGCCGGACACCCGCAAGATCCTCGACCTGCTGATCAAGCTGGAGCCGCAGGCGCGCAAGGCCGGCGGCTATGTGCACGCGCTGATCGGCAACCACGAAGCCATGAACATGGAAGGCGACTTCCGCTACACGACGCCCGGCGAATACGCCGCCTTCGCGGATAAGGACTCGGCCCGGCGGCGGGACGCCTATTACGCCGCGACCGTCGCCGCGCTCAAAGCCAAGCCGCCGGCCGCCGGCCTGCCGGTCTTCGACGACGCCTATCGCGCCAGCTTCGACGCCACCCACCCGCTGGGTTGGGTGGAGCACTGGGCGGCCTGGTCGGCGCAGGGCGTCTATGGCCGCTGGGTCCTGACCCACAGCGCGATCATCCGCATCGACGACACGCTCTATATGCACGGCGGCATCGGCCCCGAGTTCCTGGCCTTTGACGCCGACGCCATGAACAAGGCCGTGCTCGCGGCCTTGCGGCATGAGCCCGAGGCGATCGGCGGGCCGCACGACATCCTGTGGAACGAGCAGGGTCCGCTCTGGTATCGCGGCATGGCCCAGAACGACGAGGCGGCGGAGAGCGCCCACATCGCGGCGGCGCTGGCGCGCTATAAGGTGCGCCACATCGCGCTCGGCCATACCAAGCGCTACTCGATGGTCAATTCACGCTTCGACGGCGCGGTGATCCTGACGGATATCGCCGTGCCGGCCGGCTGCGTCGATCCGCACGGCTTCCTGATCAAGGAGGGCGACGCGCTGACGGCCATGCACCGGGGTAAGCGCCTGGCGCTTCGAACGTCCGGCGAGGCGCACGCCGCCTATCTCGCCGATATCACGGCGCTGGACCAGGCGGCGACACCCGGCGCGCGCTGTACGATCAACTAGCCGGCGAGCGGCATTTCTTGACGATCTGGGAGTCGACCCGCGCGGGGTCGTCCAGCACGGCGAAGAACGCCTCCATGTATTTCGTCGCCTTGCCGCGGAACCTGGGGTTCAGCCGCGGGTCGTTGGCGATCAGCGCCATCATCGGGGCGCGCTGGGCGCGGAACTCGCCGATCACCGCGGGCATGTCGCCGGTGCTGACGCAATAGCCGCGGTAGAGGCGCTCGGTGACGCTGGACACCTTCAAGGCCTCGGGCGCGATGGCGTAGGGCGCGTCGACCAGACCCGAGTAGTCGAAGTCGTAGGGCAGGGGCACGACGGCGGCGGCGGTCGCGGGCGTCGCGCCCTTGGCCGCGATGAAGCGGCTGTTGTGGCAGCAGTCGGCGCCGGCGGGCGCGGCCAGGAAGTCCCAGTCCAGGTTGCCGACCATATATTCGAGCAGGGCGGCGCGACCTGCGGCGCGCGCGTCGAGCTGGGTGACCTTCACCTGTTTCGAGGCGGCCTTCAGCTCCTTCAGCTTGTTGCGGTCGGCGACATCGTCGATGTCCTCGATCAGGAAGCCGAAGCGCTTCAGGCCGTCGTCCTTGTCGCCGTTGCGGTAGGTGACGTCGGCGGCGCGCACGCGATAGCTCAGCGGCGTCACCAGGTTGTAGAGCCGGTAGGCCAGGTACTCGAGCACGATGCGCTGTTCCTGGTCGGCCGGCGTATTGCAGTAGGTGACCAGCTTCAGCTTCTTCTGCCCCTGGAAGGGCGTGCCCTCGACCTTGGCCTTGTCGAAGGTCAGCGACAGCGGCGGGAACGAGCAATAGCCCCCGGTGCGCCGGGTCAGCCCGCGGGCGCGGAGCTCGACCGGAAGGGTTTGCGCCGGGCCTGCGCCGTCAGTGACCGTCACGGTCGCCGGAAACGGATTGGTGCTGGTCTTGGCGGCGCGCACCAGGGTCGGAAACTGCGCGTTGATCACCAGTTGCAGCGGCGCTTCCTCGGTGAACAGGCTGGATTTCGCCGCAGCAGGCGAGGCGATCAACCACATCGAGGCCGCCAGCCCGACCCAGAACGTCTTGTGCATCCGATTTCCCCCCGACCCCGGATGATCGCACACCGTCCCCCGCTGCGTGTCAACGCGGGAGAACGCTGGAACGCGGCCGCAAGATCGGCCATCAACGTACGTACTAGAGTGTCTGTGCGTCGCCGGGGGAAGGTCCGCCTAAGGAACATGTCCAGGATTATGATCATTCGGCACGCCGAGAAGCACACCGGCGGCCGGGAGCGTGGGGTCAATCTCGAGGGGGTGCACACCAAGCACGAGCTGACGGTGCGCGGCTGGCTGCGGGCGGGGGCGCTGGTGCGCTTCTTCGCGCCGGTAAGCGGGACGCCCGCGGGCTTTCCGATCTCCACGCCCCGCGCGATCTTTGCGGCCGCGGCGACCCCGGACAGTCCAAGCCTGCGCTCGCAGCACACCGTAATGCCCTTGGCCGCCGTGCTCGGCGTGCACGTCGACAAGGGCTATGCGGAGGGCGAGGAGGCCGAGATCGCCGCCGCCGCCCTCGCGGCGCCTGGTCCGGTGCTGATCTGCTGGCATCACAGCCATATTCCTCCGCTCGCCAAGGCGATCGCCGGCGAGCATTACGAGGGGCCGGACGGCTGGCCGGACGACCGCTTCGACGTGGTCTGGATCCTCGACCGGGACGAGAGCAGTGGACGGTGGAGCTTCTCCCAGTTCGCACAATGTCTCTTCGCCTACGACCGGGGCGAGCCGATCTGATCGTTCCCGTCCGGATAAAACGGCCGCGGCCGGCGCTCCGCCCACAACCGGGAACCGCAAGCTCCACGGCGCGCTGAGACTTGGGACGGATTTCGTCTTCACGGTAGGACGGACATGCCATCGACCGATCCCCCGCCGAGGCTTTCGACCCGCCTGCTGCCGGCTTGGCCCAGGCTGGCGGATCGACTCGCCGCGATCGTCGAGGCCGGCGCCCGCTTCGGCTATGTGGCGCGAGCGGCGGTCTACATCAGCGTCGGTGGCGTAGCCCTGCTCGCCGCGCTCGGACTTGCGCCGCACGCCGTCGGCGCGATGGGCGCGTTGCAGGCCTGGGGCGAGTGGCCGCTGGGCATCGTCCTCCTCTGGGTCGCGGGTTGCGGCCTCTACGCCTTCGCGGCCTGGCGCGCGCTCCAGGCGCTGTTCGACGCCGACAGCCTGGGAACCAAGCCCGCGGCGCTCGGCGAGCGATTGGGCAAGGCGGTCAGCGGCCTGGTCTACGGCGCGCTCGGCCTCTCCGTCTTCGGCCTCTTGGACACGCTCGAGGACCTGCACGAGGTCGATGACCAGGCGGCCACGCAGGAGGCTGTGCGCAGCGCGCTCGCCTTGCCGTGGGGCGGTCCGCTGGTGATCGGGGCCGGATTGATCGTGGCGGCCGTCGGGCTCGGCAACATGGTCCGCGCGGTGGTCAGCCACTTCACCGGGTCGCTGGCCTGCGAGGAAGGCGTGGCCTGGTGCGCCGGAAGCCTGGCGCGGGTCGGCTACTTCGCGAGGGGCGTGGCGATGGGCCTGGCCGGCGCAATCACCGCCCTGGCAGGCTGGAATGCCCGTGCCTCGGACGCCCGCGGCGTCGGCGGTGCTTTGGAGATGCTGCGGGCGGTGCCCTTCGGCCACGTGCTTCTGGCCCTGATCGCCATGGGGCTGATTGCGTTCGGCGCCTTCGGCCTGATGAAGGCCGGCCTTCGGCGGATTGGCGTCTAGGCGTCAGTGGCCTTTGAAGCTTTGTCATCCGGCCCCCCGGGCTTGGCCGTAGGCCAACCCGAGGACAGGCTCCGAGCCGATCCGGGACCCAGGGGCCAAGCCCACTGCAGAACCCCTGGGTCCCGGGTCTCCGCTTCGCTGCGCCCGGGATGACGGAATTTTTTGGGTCATCTGACTGAATCACCAATCTAGCCCGCAGCGCAAACCACCCGCCCCCTCGCAACCCTAGGCGCGGCAAGCGACTTAGTGAGGTCGAGGGACCTGATACAGAGAGTTCGGCCATGCCAGGCGATCTGGACGGCGGGACGCCGCGGCCCTTCCGGGGCTTCAGCAACTATGCGGACGACACGCCCCGGGTGGGTCAGGACGAACTGCCGCTGGGCGATGCGTTCGATGAGCCCGAGTTCGACGTATTCGAACCCGCGCGCGGCGAGCTGACCTACATCCCCCGTGAGGTCTGGGACGGGGCGGCGCCGCGACCGCGCCGGTATGGCGGAGCGATCGCCGCGGTTCTGACCGTCGCGTTGGCGACCGGCGCCGGGTTCATGCTGACCCGCGGCTGGACGCCCAATGCGCCGCAACAGGAACGGCCGGCCGCGCCGGCCCCGCCTTCTCAGGCTCAAGAGCCGCCCGCCCTCGACCTGGCTGAGGCGCGAGCGACGCCGCCCCCCGCCGCCAACCGGCCGGCCAAGGCTCCCCGGTCGGCTCGCCAAGCGTCCGCGCCGCTCCGCACCGCCGAGGTCGAGGCGCCGGTTCCGAGGTTCGTGGATTCGGGGCTGTCCTCGGATGCATCCGCGAATCTGCCCGCGCCGACGGTCGCGGTTCCTGTCACGCCGCCGGACCCGATTCGCCCGTCCTTCGATTGCCAGGGCGCACGGTCGCCTGCGCAGCGGATGGTCTGCAGCGATCCGCGGCTGGCGGCGGCTGACCGGCGGATGAGTCGGGCCTACGCCGCGGCGCTGGCGGTCGGCGGATCGGACGCCCAGCTCAGGTCCGAGCAATCGGACTGGCTGGAGATTCGCGAAGACGCGGCGCGCTATTCGAACCGCGCGGTGCTCAATATCTACGAGCAGCGGACCCGGGAACTCGAAGCTATCGCTGAAGAACACCCGGAGTAACCGCCCACAGGGTGGGGCCCGAGGGCGCTCCGTGACCTTAACATTTACTAATATTAGTTCGGAGAATCTGGATTTCCCGTATCCAGGGAATCTGGTTTGCGAAATCTTAAGGCCACGCTAAAGGTGGCCGACAGACATAGAGGGGTGGGACAGAGGTCCCTTGAAGCACATGAATTTCCGCAAGCACCTTGCGGGCCTGGCGGCCTGCGCACTCGTCCTTGGCGCCGCTGGCGCCGCGAACGCGACCCAATATATCCTCCAGTATACGGATGTGGCCTCGTTCGGCTCCGGCCCCTTCGGCACGGTCGATGTGACCGGCACCGCGACGGACCTCCGCTTCGAGATTAACGTCTCGCCGAACCAGATCGTTGACACCGGCGGCCACTACGCCGTTGCGATGAACCTCAGCGGCAGCGGCTTCGCCCTGGCTGGCGCGCCGGCTGGCTTGTCGCTCGATATCGGTACGATCTCGAGCTCGCCGTTCAGCGGTTTCAACATCGGTGTGAACTGCGACCAACCCACCTGCGGCAACGGCGGCAGCGGCCCCTATCCTGTGTCGCCGCTCGTCTTCCACATCACCGGCACGGGCCTCGGTGTCCTGGACGCGACCCCCTACAACGGCCACACGATCAACTTCGCAGTCGACATCCTGGCTCCGCCGACCGGCGTGGTCGGTGGTGGTCTCGGCGGTGGCGGCGGCGTTCCTGAGCCGGCGACCTGGGGTCTGATGATCCTCGGCTTCGGCGGCGCGGGCGCGGCGCTCCGCTCCAACCGTCGCCGTAAGGCCGTTGCGTTCGCCTGATCGCATAGGCTGATCCAAGATCGAGCCCCGGCCTCGCGGCCGGGGCTTTTTCTTTGCGCCATGTTGTTGTCCAGCTTTCGGGGGCAGGGTGGCGCCATGCGTACGCCGGCCGTCATCGCTTCACTCGTCTGCTGGTCGCTGCTGGCGGTCGCCGCTGCGGCGCAGCCCGCGCCGCATGAGGTCTCGCCGGTGACGATCTATCCGGCGGGCGGACATCCCAGGGTGGTCGCGACCTTCCCAGCTGCCGGCGAGGCGCTGCCCGGCGGGGTGCTGATCCTGACCGTCACCTTCGACCAGGAGATGTCGCCGGCCACATACGATCTCACCGCGTCGCCCGGCGGCGAGCCGCTGCCATGCCTGAAGACGCCGCGCCTGCTGGACGACGGCAAGACCTTCGCCTGGCTCTGCACCACCGGGTTCGGCAAGTCCTACACGCTGTCGCTCAACGCCGGCGCGACCGGCGGCTTCGCCAACGTGGCCGACCAGCGGGCGCAGACCAGCACGCTCGCCTTCACCACCACCATGTCTACGGACGGGCCGCGCAACGTGAAGGAAGCGGTCAAGCAGGCCAAGCTGAAGGCCTTCGAGATCCCGATCCAGGAAACGCCCGGGCTTCCCGCCACGCATTGACGCCCGATACGAAGGAAGCCCCGGCGTGAACCGGGGCTTCCGTAGTCTCAGGTCGAATCGATGAAATCAGGCGATGGCGGGCTGCAGGCGGCGGCGACGCAGCAGTGCGCCGACCCCTCCGAAGCCCAGGATCATCATCGCCCAGGTCGCCGGTTCCGGAACGGGGCCGCCGCCGCCGTTGGTGGCGAAGCCTGTGGTGACAAAGCTGGTGCAGCCGGCGTCTGCGCAGACCCCGATGTGCGCACCGATCGTGTTTCCGAGATTATTGCCCGTAAGCACGCTGGCGTCGTCGGCCCACGTTGAGGCGGTATTGGTCAGCGTGAACGTGATCAGGCTCGACCGGTCGGTAAAGCCGTCGGTTTGGTCGAACGTCTGATTGAAGAGTCCGTGCCCGTCGATGTTGTTGTCGCCGCCATCGGCGATGGTGCCGGCGCCATTCTCCGTCAAACTGCCCACGGTCCACGTCGCCGCGTTCACGTTCACGCCCACGGCCTGCGCGCCGAGGAAGTAATAACCGCCCGCCGTATTTGCGGTGAAACTGATGTTGGCGTGGGTGGAGTCGGTCCGGGTGACGTCCACGCTCCCATAGGGAGGGGGATAGCCGCTTATGGCTGCGTTCCCTGTGCCCAACGACAAGGTAATTGTAGCGCTTGCGGCCCCAGCCATTGAGAGAGCTAGCGCACCTGCGGCCACGGCCGCCAAAAGCTTCATTCTCATAGGTCTACCCCGTTCCTGTGCTCCCCCCCTGGTACGGAGAACGGTGATATCAAATCGATGAAGATCGCAAGTAGGCACATATCGATTCTCTTCGATTCTTCCGAAAAAATCGACCAACGACAGTCAAGCTTCCGTGAAAATTCCCCGTACGTGCGAAAACGTGAAGACCCCGGAGGGTAATCGGGATTTGCGAATACAAGCTTGACCATAAATCCAGAGTCACGACTGCTTGTAGATGGTTGGCGCATGGTCTTGCAGCCAAGCATCGTGATGGAATTGCCAAGGTCGTTGTGGCCTGGTTGCCCGCTCATTGGATTGGCCATTGCCACGAACCGCCGTTCGACCGATCAATCTCAGACTTCCAGCCATTAGGGGATGAGACGCCATGGGTCTGTTCGACGGTATTCTGGGCGGCGTGATCGGGGCGGGCATGACCCAGGTCGTGACCAAGTTGATCGAGGACCACGGCGGGGTGCAGGGCATCGTTTCGGAGCTGCAGGCCAAGGGGCTGGGCGAGACCGTGCAGTCCTGGATCAACACCGGCGCCAACCAGCCGGTCTCGCCCGACCAGCTTCATAGCGCGCTGGGGCCCGACATGATGGCGCAGCTCGCGGCTAAACTCGGCGTGTCGCCCGAGGTAATGGCCGCGAAGCTTTCCGAAGTACTGCCCCAGGCGATGGACAAGCTGACGCCCGGCGGGGTCATTCCAAAGGGCTAAGCGACCCGCGACACAGCTGTAGTTGATGCGGATTACGTCGTTCCGCAGGAATTCGCGTGCGCGTCGCCACCGGTGTCTTGCTATTGCGAATAGCTCGCATCAGTATCGTCTTCAGTGGTCTACACGGCCACCTGGCTCGCTAGTTGCAGTAGAGTCCATTGGTGTTTGGCGCGTGTGCCTTTCTGAAACGATACTTCGAGCGATCTCGATTTATGGAACTAGCTGCGGCTGTCTTGTCGTTTTCCGCTCTCGGCCATCAGCCGCGACTTGAAGTCTTCCGCTT
>JBOHKZ010000125.1:0-11231 GCA_050729355.1 Phenylobacterium sp.
GGCGTCGGCTACCTCGTCGTCGCCAACGGCGGAAAGGCCGCCGATACCCTGGTGCGTGTCGAGTCCCCTGTGGCGGCCCGGGTCGAAATGCACTCCTCGAGCATGGCGGGCGGGGTCATGAGCATGAAGAGGGAGGATCGCGTCCCGGTCCCCGCGGGCGGCCAGGCGGCTTTCGCGCCGGGCGGCTACCACCTGATGCTGATCGGCCTGACGAAGACGCTCAAGGCCGGCGACAAGGTCCCCGCGACCCTGACCTTCGCCAGCGGCGCCAAGCTCCATACCGCCTTCGCCGTGGGCACGGGCGCCGGCCCGCCCGCGATGGGCCCGATGCATCACTAGGTCCGCTTGACGCTCCAAGGCGTGCGCGGCTTATGCCCTGCATATTTTGAGCATTTTGGAGGACGCGCGATGGAGGTCTGGAATTACGCCAACCTGTGGGAATCGGTGGCTGCGGCCACGCCGGACAATCCGGCGCTGATCCACGGGTCTCGCGTCATCCCGTGGCGCGACTTCGACGCCCGCGCCAACGCGCTCGCGCGGCGCTTCCTGGACGCCGGCCTGACGCATCAGTCCAAGGTCGCGGCCTATCTCTATAATGGGCCGGAGTACCTCGAGACCTATTTCGCGGCCTTCAAGGCGGGGCTGGTCCCGTTCAACACCAACTACCGCTACGGCGGCGACGAGCTGATCTACCTGTTCGAGAACGCCGACGCCGAGGCCGTCGTGTTCCACGCCGCCTTCGCCCCGACGATCGACAAGGTCCGCGGGCGGCTGCCCAAGGTGAAGCTCTGGCTGGCGGTCCCCGAGGACGGTTCGCCAATTCCTCCGTGGGCAGACGACTATGAGGCGGTTGTCGGCAAGGGCGCAGACCATGTCGAGGCGCCGTGGGGACGGTCGTCGGACGACCTCGTCTTCATGTACACCGGCGGCACCACCGGCATGCCGAAGGGCGTGATGTGGCGCCAGGAGGACCTCTTCAAGAGCCTCGGCGGCGGCACGAACCTGCTGGCGGGGATTCCGGCGATGGAGCGGGTGGCCGAGGCCGGCGAACGCGCCAAGGCCGGCCTGCTGCCCGAGCGGCCGATCGCAATCCCGGCCGCCCCGCTGATGCACGCCACGGCGCAGTACATCTCCTTCGGCCAGCTCGTGGCCGGCGGCACGGTGGTCACCCTGCCCTCGCGCAAGTTCGACGCCGGCGAGCTGTTCGACGAGATCGAGCGGCGCTCGGCCACCAGCCTGATCATCGTCGGCCTGGCGTTCGCCGCGCCGATGCTGGAGACGCTTGACGCCAATCCCGGCCGCTGGACCCTGCCCAGCCTGCGCCGCATCGTCTCGTCGGGGGTGATGTGGAGCGCGGAGAACAAGGCCGGCCTCCTGAAGCACCTGCCCAATATCGTGCTCTTCGACAGCCTTGGCTCGTCTGAGGCTCCGGGCCTTGCCGGCTCGATGTCCAACGCCGCCGACACCGGCAAAACCGCCAAGTTCGCGGTGGGCGCCAACGCCGCCGTGTTCACCGAGGACGGCGTCCGCGTCGAGGCGGGCTCCGGCGTGCGCGGCCTGCTGGCGGTCGGCGGCTATACGCCGGTCGGCTACTACAAGGACGAGGCCAAGTCGGCGGCCACCTTCCGCACCTTCGAAGGCAAGCGCTGGAGCGTGCCGGGCGACTGGGCGACGGTCGAGGCCGACGGCTCGGTCACCCTGCTTGGCCGCGGCTCACAGGTGATCAACACCGGCGGCGAGAAGGTCTTCCCCGAGGAAGTCGAGGAGGCCTTGAAGCGCTTCCCCGGCGTGCGCGACGCGGCCGTGGTGGGCGTGCCCGACCCGCGCTTCGGCGAACGCATCTGCGCCGTCGTCGACGCCGGCGAGAGCCGCCCGACGCTGACCGAGCTCGCCGCACACGTGAAGACGCTGCTGGCGGACTTCAAGGCGCCGCGCGAGCTGGTGCTGGCCCCTGTCGTCCGCTCGCCCAACGGCAAGCTCGACTACAAGGCCGTGAAGGCCCTGGCGCTGGAGGCGCTGAGCGTAAAGCAGGGGTAGGGCCTCGGCTCAACAGGGACTGTCATCCCGGACGGCCGAAGAGCCGATCCGGGACCCAGGGGCGGATGCAGTGCGTTGGCCCTGGGTCCCGGCTCACCGCTTCGCGGCGTCCGGGATGACACGAATTGTGGGTTGGCCGAACACACTCCCGCCCAAGCTTCCTGACCAAAATGTAACGGGCGTCACACCCTGCCGCAGGGGCATGGTCGCCCCACCTTTGAATCCTTGCGAGTTCTCTTGATGAAAACCCTTTGGCTCGGCGCCGCTGCGGCGGTCGCCCTCCTCCAGGCCTGCCCCGCCGCCGCGGCCGAAGACCTTTCAAAGGCGCCCCGCCTGGGGACCTGGGGCTTCGACCTTTCCGCCCGCGATCCGGCGGTGACCCCCGCCCAGGACTTCTACAACTACGCCAACGGGACCTACCTGAAGGCCCTGGAAATCCCCGCCGACCGTTCCCGCTTCGGCGCCTTCGACGCCCTCAACGAACTGTCGCAGAAGCGCATGCACGCGGTGCTGGACAAAGCCGCGGCCGACAAGGCCGCGACCGGCGAGACCGCCCAGGTCGGCGCCCTCTATCGAAGCTTCCTCGACGAGGCGAAGGTGGACGCGCTCGGGGCCAAGCCGCTGTCGCCCGACCTCGCCGTCATCCGCGCCGAGAAGACCCGCGCCGACATCGCCAAGGTGATGGGCCAGTCCTTGAAGACCTTCGGCGGCAGCTTCTTCAGCGGCATGGTGACCGGCGACGCCAAGGACCCCGAGCACTACGCCGTCTATCTCGGCCAGGCCGGCCTCGGCATGCCCGACCGCGACTACTATCTGGAAGCCGGCTTCGCACCGCAGAAGGCCAAGTACGAGCAGTACGTGGCCCGGATGCTGACCCTGGCCGGCTGGCCCAACCCGGCCGCCAACGCCAAGGCCATCGTCGCCATGGAGACCGAGATCGCCAAGGTCTCCTGGACCGGCGCCGAGCGCCGCGACGACAACAAGATGTACAACGCCTATGAACCGGCGAAGCTCGCGGAGCTCGCCCCCGGCTTCGACTGGACGGCCTTCATGGCCGGCGCCGGCCTCGGCAAGGCCGGCAAGGTCGTCGTGCAGGAGAAGTCGGCCTTCCCGAAGATCGCCGCGATCTTCGCCAAGACGCCGATCGACACCCTGAAGGCCTGGCAGGCCTTCTACCTGGCCGACCAGGCCGCGCCCTACCTCTCCAAGCCCTTCGACCAGGCGCATTACGAGTTCCGCGACCAGACGCTGTCGGGCGTCAAGGCGCAGCAGCCGCGCTGGCGCCGCGGCGTGATCCTGGTCGACACCCAGATCGGCGAGGCGTTGGGCAAGCTCTACGTCGACGCCTACTTCCCGGCCGAGAGCAAGGCCAAGATGCTGGGCCTGGTGGGCGACATCCGCACCGCCATGAAGGGCCGGATCGACAAGCTCGACTGGATGAGCCCGGCCACCAAGGCCAAGGCCCAGGAGAAGCTCGCCGCCTTCACCGTGAAGATCGCCTATCCCGACAAGTGGCGCGACTATTCGGGCCTGACGATCACGGACGGCGACCTCTACGGCAACGTGAAGCGGGCGATCGCCTTCGACTGGGACTTCCGCGTCGGCCGGCTCGGCGGACCGCTGGACAAGTCGGAGTGGGGCATGACGCCGCCGACCATCAACGCCTACTACAACCCCACCGGCAACGAGATCGTCTTCCCGGCCGCCATCCTGCAGCCGCCGTTCTTCGATCCGGGCGGCGACATGGCGGTGAACTACGGCGGGGTCGGCGCGGTGATCGGCCACGAGATGACCCACGGCTTCGACGACCAGGGCCGCCGCTACGACGGGACCGGCGCGCTGCGCGACTGGTGGACTCCCGAGGACGCCGCCAAGTTCGAGGCCCAGGCCGCCAAGCTCGGCAAGCAGTACGACAACTTCGAAGTCCTGCCGGGCGCCAGGATCAAGGGCGACCTGACGATGGGCGAGAACATCGCCGATCTGGGCGGCCTGCTGCTGGCGCTGGACGCCTACCATGCCTCGCTGAAGGGCCAGCCCGCGCCGATCCTCGACGGGCTTACCGGCGACCAGCGGGTGTTCCTGGGCTGGGCGCAGGTGTGGCGCCAGAAGATCCGCGAGGACCGCCTGCGCCAGCAACTGGTCTCCGACCCCCACTCGCCCAGCCAGGCGCGGGTGGACGTGCCCATGCGCAACATCGACGCCTTCTATGACGCCTTCGGCGTCAAGCCCGGCGACCCGATGTACGTCCCCCCGGCCGACCGGGTCAGGATCTGGTGATGAAAGCTTAGCCAGTTCCTCCCCTCTTTGGGGGAGGTGGCGCGAAGCGCCGGAGGGGGTCAGAGCCGACCTCGGAGGACCCCCTCAGTCAGCTTCGCTGGCGGCTCCCCCGGAGGGGGAGCAACTAGAGCGTTACGCGAACGCCTGGAAGTATCTCGCGATGAGCCGTTCGTAGACGGCCTGGAGCTGGCGGATTTCGGCGATTGGGGCGCGTTCGTCGACCTGGTGCATGGTGGTCCCGACGAGGCCGAGTTCGACCACGGGGCAGAGGGCGCGGATGAAGCGGGCGTCGGAGGTGCCGCCGGTGGTGGAGAGTTCCGGCGGGCGGCCGGCCACGTCGCCGACCGCGGCGGCCACGACGTCGGTAAAGGGGCCGGGGGCGGTCAGGAAGGCCTCGCCGCTGATCTGCGGAACGACCGTGACCGTGCCGTTGAAGCCTTCAGCGACCGCCTTGGCCTCGCCCTCGATCCAGGCGGCGAGCGCGGCGCCGGTGTGGTTGGGATTGAAGCGGATATTGAGGCGGGCCTTGGCCGTACCGGGGATCACGTTGGTGGCGGTGTTGGGGACGTCGATCCAGGTGACCTCGAGGTTCGAGGGCTGGAACTCCGGATAGCCCTCGTCGAGCACGCGGTCCTGCAGGCGGGCCAGGAGGCGGATCAGGATCGGGGTCGGGTTGGCGGCGCGCTGCGGGTAGGCCACATGGCCCTGGACGCCCTGGACGGTGATCTCGGCGTTGATCGAGCCCCTGCGGCCGACCTTGACCATGTCGCCGAAGACCGCGCTGGAGGTGGGCTCGCCCACCACGCAGTGGTCGATGACCTCGCCCTCGGCGGCCAGCGCCTCGACGACCAGCTTGGTGCCGTGGGTGGCGACGCCCTCTTCGTCGCCGGTGATCAGGAAGGAGAGCGATCCCTTCACGTCGCCGCTCTCGATGGCCTTGGCGGCGGCGGCGGCGAAGGCGGCGATGGCGCTCTTCATGTCGACCGCGCCGCGCCCGATCAGCACGCCGTCGACAATGGCCGCGTCGAAGGCGCCCTGGCTCCAGGCGGCGACGTCGCCCACCGGTACGACGTCCGTATGCCCGGCGAAGCAGAGGTTGGGGCCGACGACGCCGTAGCGGGCGTAGAGGTTCTCGATCTCACCGAATTTCATCCGGCGGCAGGCGAAGCCGTAACCGTTCAGCGCCTCCTCGACCACGTCCATGGCCCCGGCGTCGGCCGGCGTGACGGAGGGGCGGCGGATCAGGTCGCGGGTCAGTTCGACGGCGTCGATCACTCTCGTCCTCGGGTCTGGATGGGTTAGGCTTTGCGCTCGTCTAGACCGGAATGAGCCCATGCCCAAGATCGACATCGACGCCCTGCCCGTGCGTGCGGGCTCGGCCTACCCCGCGCCGTTCCACGAACCCTGCATGGGCCGCACCCGCCGGGCGCTCGGCGACGCGGTCGGGCTCAGCCAATTCGGGGTCAACCTGCAGCGTCTCGCGCCCGGGGCGTGGACCAGCCAGCGCCACTGGCACACCACCGAGGACGAGTTCGTCTGGGTGGTCGAGGGCGAGGTGGTGCTGGTCACCGACGAGGGCGAAGAGGTGCTGCGGCCCGGCGACTGCGCGGGCTTCAAGGCCGGCGTGGCGAATGGGCATCACATCCAGAACCGGTCGGCGGTCGAGGCGGTGCTGCTGGAGATCGGCACCCGCGATCCGGAGAACGACGGCTGCGACTATCCCGACCTCGACATGGTCGCGCGGGCCGGGGAGGACGGCTACCGGCGCAGGGACGGGACGCCGTATCCGGAGCGGTGAGCGGCCAGACTCTCAAAGAGTTCGTCATCCTCCGGGCAGCCGAAGGCTGATCCGGGGGACCCAAGCTGAGGTGCTGACCCTGCGAGTCGGCTTGGGTCCCCCGGATCGCCTCTGCGGGCGACCGGAGGATGACGACGTTGGGTGGGCTGGAAACCCCCTCCGTCTCGTCGAGTATTCGCGACGAGACACCTCCCCCTGAGGGGAGGATCAGTCCCGCAGCAGCTCGTTGATGCTGGTCTTTGAACGCGTCCGTTCGTCGACGGTCTTCATGATGACGGCGCAGTAGGTCGAGGGGAGCGTGGGATCGTGCGGGTTAGGGCGCGAGCCGGACATGATCACCGAGAAGGGCGGCACCTCGCCGGTAAAGGTCTCGCCAGTGCGGCGGTCGACGATCGGGGTGGTCGAGGTGAGGTAGACGCCCATGGAGAGCACGCTGCCGTGGCGCACGACGACGCCCTCGGCGACCTCGGAACGGGCGCCGATGAAGCAGTTGTCCTCGATGATGGTCGGGGAGGCCTGCAGGGGCTCCAGGACGCCGCCGATGCCTGCGCCGCCGGAGATGTGGCAGTGCTTGCCGATCTGGGCGCAGGAGCCGACCGTGGCCCAGGTGTCGACCATGGTGCCCTCGTCGACGTAGGCGCCGATGTTGACGAAGGACGGCGTCAGCACCGCGCCCTTGGCGATGAAGGCGCCCTTGCGGACCACGCAGCCGGGGACGGCGCGGAAGCCGGCCTGTCTGAAGCGGTCTTCCTTCCAGCCGGTGAACTTGGAGGGGATCTTGTCCCAGTAGGGGCCGGGGGCGGGCGAGTTCATGAGTTGGTTCGGGACCAGGCGGAAGTAGAGCAGGATCGCCTGCTTGGCCCACTGGTTGGTGACCCAGGTCCCGTCGTCCTCGCGCTGGGCGACGCGCAGCGTGCCGGCGTCCAGCATCTCGATGGTCTCGTTGACCGCGTCGCGCACGGCGCCGCGGGTCTCTATGGTGACGGACTCGCGGTCCTCCCAGGCTTGCTCGATCACGGCCTTCAGGTCGGTCGGGGCTTTCGGAGCCATCAGGCGGCCTCCCTCAGTTGGGCGCTTTGCAGGAACTGCGCGAGATTGTCGGTCTTGTAGTGGACGAAGGCGGCTGTCGAGGCCTGCGCGTGCGGGCCGACCAGGACGGTGGTCATGCCGACGGCGGCGGCCGGCGCGAGATTGCGCTCGCTGTCCTCGAAGAAAACGGTCTTCGAAGGCTCGATCAGGTGGTCGGCGGCGATGCGCGCCATGTTGGCGGGGTCGGGCTTGGGCACGTAGTCGGCCGAGCCGATGTGGAAGATCTCGCTGAAGAGGTGCGACATGGCCAGGTGGTCCAGCACCCTGCGGGCGTGGAAGTCGTCGGCGTTGGTGAAGATCAGCCGGCGCCCGGGCAGCCGCTCCAGCCCCGCCAACAGGGCCGCGTCGATCGTCAGGATCTCCAGGGGCAGGTCGTGGAAGATGGTGTGGAAGTCGGCCGGATCGACGCCGTGGTGGGCGACCAGGCCGCCCAGCGTCAGCCCGTAATCGGCCAGGTACTTCTTCTGCAGCTTGTAGGCCTCGTCGTGCGGGAGGCCGGTGACCCGCTCGACGTAGGTCGTCATCCGCTTCTCGATCTCGCCCATGAAGCCGGAGGAGGCGGGATAGAGGGTGTTGTCCAGGTCGAACAGCCAGGTGTCGACGTGGCGGAGGTCAGGGCCGGTCATTCGCAGATCAGCGTGCCCGCCCCGTGCTCGGTGAAGAGTTCGACCAGCATGGCATGCGAGCGGCGCCCGTCCATGATGACCACCGCGCCGACGCCGGATTCCACGGCGGCGATGGCGGTCTCGAGCTTGGGGATCATGCCGCCGGTGGCGACGCCGTCGGCCATGGCCTTGCGGGCCTCGGCCACCGTCATCTGGCGGATCAGGTCGCCGTTCTTGTCGAGCACGCCGGCCACGTCGGTGAGCAGCAGCATGCGCTTGGCGTTCAGCGCGCCGGCCAGGGCGCCGGCCACGGTGTCGGCGTTGATGTTGTAGGTCTGGCCGTCCTCGGCGACGCCGATCGGGGCGATCACCGGGATGTAGTCCTCGTCGGCGTAGATCAGCGCCTCGATCAGCTTGGGGTCCACGCGCTTGGGATCGCCGACGTAGCCCAGGTCGACGATCTTCTCGATCTCGCTGTCAGGGTCTTTCTTGGTGCGGCTGACCTTCTCGACGGTGATCAGCCGGGCGTCCTTGCCGGAGAGGCCGACGCCGCGCACGTCGGCTTCCTTGCCGGCGAGCGTGATCCAGTTGGCGATGTCCTTGTTGATGGCGCCGGAGAGGACCATCTCGGCCACTTCCATGGTCGCCTCGTCGGTGACCCGCAGGCCGTCGATGAAGGTCGACTTCACGCCGGCGCGCTCGAGCATGGCGGAGATCTGCGGCCCGCCGCCGTGCACGATCACCGGGTGCAGGCCCAGCATCTTGAGGAGCACGGTGTCGGCGGCGAACTGCTTGGCGACGGACTCCTCGCCCATGGCGTGGCCGCCGTACTTTATGACGACGGTCTCGCGGTCGTAGATCTGGATATAGGGCAGAGCTTCGGCGAGCGTCTTGGCGGTCGCCCATCCCTCGCCTTGGTCGTCGTCGCTCACAGGCCGGCCCTTGGAAGTTGGAGCGCTCCGATAGCGGACACGACGGGCGATGTCACGAACCTCCTCTCCCCGCTGGCGGGGAGAGGGCAGGGTGAGGGGCGGCTCGTGAGAGCGTGATCCACCGACGGTCGATCAAGGGCCCTCGCCGATGAGGCAGGGAAGCTTATGGGACCCAGCCGCCCCTCACCCCACCCTCCCCCCCCGCGCGTACCGCGTCGGGGGAGAGGAGAGTCACACCATGCAGGCGTGGGCGATTTCGGCGCGGAGCTCGGGGATGCCTGTGCCTTTTTCCGACGAGGTGGCGAGCACGCGGGGGAAGGCGGCGGGGCGCTTGGCGATGGCGGCGAGCGTCCTGGCCGTGACCGCCTCGACCTCGGAGGCCTTCAGCTTGTCGGCCTTGGTCAGGATGATCTGGTAGGAGACGGCGGCGATATCGAAGGTGTCGAGCGCCTCGGTGTCGACGTCCTTGAGGCCGTGGCGGGCGTCGATCAGCAGGTAGGCGCGCTTGAGGTTCGGGCGGCCGCGCAGGTAGTCGCGGCCGAGGTTCTGGAACTTCTTCACGTCGCCGCGCGAGGCGCGGGCGAAGCCGTAGCCGGGCAGGTCGACCAGGCGCAGCTTCTCGTCGGCGACGAAGAAGTTGACCTCGCGCGTGCGCCCCGGCGCGTTGGAGGCGCGGGCCAGGTGCAGGCGCCCGGTGACCGCGTTGATCAGCGTCGACTTGCCGACGTTGGAGCGGCCGGCGAAGGCCACTTCCGGCAGGTCGGGCGGCGGCAGGCCGGCCATCTGGACGGCGCCCATCATGAACTTCACCTCGTGGGCGAAGAGGACGCGGGCGGCCTCCAGTTCGTCGTCGGTGAAGGCGCCCGTTTCGGCGGTCATCAGGTGGCCTTGGCCTTGCCGTTCAGCCTGGCGATCAGCTGGTCGATCGGGTTGTCGACCTTGAAGCGGCGCATGATCACGTACTGCTGGATCGAGGTCAGGATGTTCGACCAGGTCCAGTAGATCAGCAGGCCCGCGGCGAAGGGCGCCATGATGAAGGTGAAGATGATCGGCATCAGCTGGAAGATCTTCTGCTGGGTCGGATCGGGCGCGGGCGGGTTCATGGACGTGGTGAGCCACATGGTCACGCCGTAGAGCAGCGGCAGGACGCCGATGTGCAGGGTGGTGTCCAGCAGGCCGCCGACCAGCGGCACGCTCGCCGGGTGGAAGGGGATCGCTCCGAACAGGTTCCAGACGGTGGTGGCGTCGCGGGCCGAGAGGTCGGTGATCCAGCCGAAGAACGGCGCATGCCGCATCTCGATGGTGACGCTGAGCACCTTGTAGAGCGCGAAGAACACCGGGATCTGCAGGAGGAGCGGCAGGCAGCCGGCCAGCGGATTGACCTTCTCGCGCTGATAGAGCGCCATCATCTCCTGCTGCTGCTTGGCCGGGTCGTCCTTGAATTTCTTGCGCATCTCCTCAACGAGCGGCTGGACCTTCTTCATCTTGGTCATCGACTCGTAGGACTTGTTGGCCAGCGGGAAGAAGATCACCCGCACGGCCACGGTCAGCAGCAGGATGGCGATGCCGAAGTTGCCGACGTGCTGGTAGATGAACTGCAGGAACTGGAAGATCGGCCGGGTGAGGAACCAGAACATCCCCCAGTCGACGGCCTCGTCCAGGTGGGCGACGCCGAGCTGCTTCTGATAGGCCTGCAGCTGCGGCACGGTCTTGGCGCCGGCGAAGAGGTGTTGGGTCGAGGTGATCTGCTGGCCGACGCCGATGGCGCGCGGGGCGCCGGTGAAGTTGGCCTCGAAGACGTCGATGCCGCTGGTCTTGGTGTCGCGGAACACCGCATGGACCTGCTCGGTCGGGTTGGGGATCAGCGCGGCCAGCCAGTACATGTCGGTGATGCCGGTCCAGGCGCCGGTGGAGTTGAACTGCTCCGGTGGCTTCTTGGCGAGGTCCTTGTACTTGAAGCGGCGCACGCGGCCGTCGAGCCAGCCGGTGGCGCCTTCGTGCACGATCTGCGAGGCGCCGACGTGTTTGGGCACGCCCTGGCGCTGGACCGAGCCATAGGGCGCGAGCGTGATCGGCATGGTCCCGCGGTTGGCCACGGTGTCGGTGACCGTGAACATGAACTTGTCGTCGACATCGACGCGGCGGGTGAAGGTGAGCCCCGCGCCGTTGTCGTAGGTCAGGACGACCGGCTGGTTCGGCGCGAGGGTCGAGCCCTGGGCCAGGGTCCAGACGGTCGAAGACGTGGGCAGGCCGGGCACGTTGGCGCCGGTCCAGCCGAAGTCGGCGAACCAGGCGTAGGGCGCGCCCTCGGGCCGGAAGAGCTCCACCGGCGGCGAGGTCTTGTCGACCGTCGTCCGGTACCGGGTGAGGAAGAGGTCGTCGATCCGGGCGCCCTTCAGCGACAGCGAGCCCTGCAGGTTCGGCGTGGCCACCGGCACGCGCGGGCTGGCCGCCAGGGCGGCGGCGCGGGTCACCGCGGGCGGAACCTGGATG
>JBOHKZ010000126.1:0-7787 GCA_050729355.1 Phenylobacterium sp.
GCCGCCTACGCCTGCCGCTACCTGGCCAAGAACGTCGTGGCCGCCGGCCTGGCGCGCAAGTGCACCATCCAGATCAGCTATGCGATCGGCGTCGCCGAGCCGCTGAGCTTCTACGTCGACCTGCACAACACCGGCGAGATTGACCCGGCGAAGCTGGAACTCGCCCTGCCGGAGATGATCGGCGGCGCCACGCCGCGGTCGATCCGCGAGCACCTGGGCCTCAACAAGCCGATCTACGCCCGCACCGCGGCCTACGGCCACTTCGGTCGCCAGCCCGACAACGAGGGCGGCTTTTCCTGGGAAAAGACCGACCTCGCCGACGCCCTGAAGGGCCTGGCGTAGTCCCTACTTCGGCGCCTCGCAGGCCGCCCCGCACTTGGCGAGGGCGGCCGCGAGCTGGCGCTTCGTGACCGAAAGCTCCAGCCGCATCAGGTAGACCTGGGCGTCCGACCGCTCGATCTCGCTGGCCAGCCTGGTTTCGGCGAGGTGGCGGGCGGATTCCGACGCCTTGAGCTTCTCGGCCAGGGAAGGTTCCTTGGCGACGGCCGAGCCGGCGAGCGCCGCGCAGGCCAGGGCGGTGACGAGGGTGCGGATCATGGCCGGGCTCACTTCGCGGGCTTCCTGAACTTCAGGACGAACTGGTCGGTGTCGCGGTTCACCTCGCGGTCGAAGACCATCTGGGTGCGCTTGTCGGCCGGATTGCGCAGCAGGTCGCTCTCCGCCTCCAGGACGAAGCCCGCGGCCAGCACCTCGCGCTTCACCACATCCACGTCGATCCGGTGCAGCGACAGGAGCACGTCCTGGCCGGCGCCCGCCACGGCGGAATGGTCGACGATGAAGTAGGTCCCGCCCGGCTTGAGCGCCGCGAACACCGCCTTGTTGAGCAGCGCCCGGCCCTGGCGGATGTCATGATAGTTCTGGCTCGTCCAGACCAGGTCCACCGGGGCGGGCACGCCGATCGAGAGCGGCGCGCCGCCGATCAGGGTCACGTTGGCGTAGGCCGGGTCCGCGGCGATCGCCTTGGAATAGGACGCGCGCGGTTCCGAGAAGGGCACGGTGTAGACGTGGCCCTTGGGTCCCACCGCCTTCGACAGGATGCGGGTGTAGTAGCCGTTGCCGGGGATCAGCTCGGCGATCGACATGCCGGGCTCGACGCCGGCGAAGGCCACGGTCTCCGCCGGCTTCCTGCGGTCGTCACGGTAGACGTCCCCGGCGGGTCGACCGGGGTCCGCGACCGCGGCGGCGATATGGGCCGGCGGCTTGGCCGCCTGCGCGCTTGCGGCCGCCAGCAGCAGAGCCGCCGTCGTGGCGATCAACAGACATCGTTTCAAAAGCTTGCCCCCGGTTCGCGTCGCCCACCGGATAGCAGGCAATTCGCGTTCATCCCTAGTTGTCATCCCGGAAGCGGCGCCGCCGCTGTCCGGGACCCATCAACGCAGGGGAGAGGGATTTCGCTCAGCCGCGTTCCCATTTGCGTGTTCGGCGTCTATGGGTCCCGGTCTTTCGCGCCGCGAAAACCGGGATGACAGTTTTAGCGATGTCCGAAGACCACCCGCTTCTCCGCTCCTACGGCCGCATCAAGTCGCGGCCGATCAAGCCGCGGCAGGCGGCATTGATGGAGAGCCTGTTGCCCACGATCCGGCCGCCGGAGGGGGCGTTCGATCCGCGCGACCTGATGCCCGGCGCGGCGGAGGCCTGGCTGGAGATCGGCTTCGGGGGCGGCGAGCACATGGCGGCGCAGGGCGCGAAACGCCCCGATGTGCTGATCGTCGGCGCCGAGCCGTTCCAGAACGGGGTCGCCAGCGCGCTTCGCCATATCGACGAGGCGGGGCTGACCAACGTCCGCGTCCACGACGGCGACGTGCGCGAGCTGCTGGGCCGGATGCCGGACGCCAGCCTGGCGCGGGCCTTCGTGCTGTTCCCCGACCCGTGGCCGAAGACGCGGCATCACAAGCGCCGCATCGTGCAGCCCGATATGGTGGCCGAGCTCGCCCGCCTGATCCGGCC
The DNA here is from genome assembly GCA_050729355.1 of Phenylobacterium sp. Taxonomy (GTDB): domain Bacteria; phylum Pseudomonadota; class Alphaproteobacteria; order Caulobacterales; family Caulobacteraceae; genus Phenylobacterium. The sequence continues at coordinate 2,008 of JBOHKZ010000126.1, forward strand.
GGGTGGGAGCCTGCGCTTCGCCAGCGACGTGGCGCACTACGTCGACTGGAGCCTGGAGAAGATCCTGGCCCACGGAGCGTTCAGCTGGACCGCCGAACGCCCGGACGACTGGCGCACCGCGCCAGCCGACCACATCACCACCCGCTACGAGGAAAAGCGCCTGGGCGACTGCGCCCCGGTGTTCCTGGACTTCGTCAGAGCCTAGCCGACGGTTTTGTAGCGCTCGATCGAGGCGCGGATCAGGTCGGCGGTCTGTTCCGGGTCGGCCCAGCCGGCGATCTTCACCGACTTGCCCTTTTCCAGGTCCTTGTAGTGCTGGAAGAAGTGGGCGATCTGCTCGGTGAGGATGGCCGGGAGTGAGCGCCAGCTGTCCACGCCGGTGTAGAACGGGTGCAGCGCATCCACCGGCACCGCCAGCACCTTTTCGTCGCCGCCGGCCTCGTCCGTCATCATCAGGCAACCGATCGGCCGCGCGCGGATTATGGCGCCGGGCACCACCGGGGTCTGACCCACCACCATGATGTCCATGGGATCGCCGTCGTCGGCCAGGGTGTGCGGGATGAAGCCGTAGTTGCCCGGATAGAACATCGCGGTGTGCAGGAAGCGATCGACGAACAGCGCGCCCGAGTCCTTGTCGATCTCGTACTTCACCGGCTCGCCGCCCTGCGGGATCTCGATGATGGCGTTGACGTCGTAGGGCGGGTTCACGCCGACGGGAATCTTGGAGAGGTCCATGGGGAGGGGGCCTTTCAAACACACAGAGGGGAGGTGGGCGGCTCTGTGGGCGAAGAGCGCCCCGGAGTAAAGGTGGTGCGATGCAAGAGTCGCGGGTTGTCGCGAAAGTCACCGCATGAGTGATCAAATCCGCGTCGCCGGCGGCCTTCGCCGCGCCTCCCTCAACCGCTCCCGCCGGGCCTGACACCAGGCCTTCGGCGACGCCGAAGCATCTGGGACGGCGTCTGCAAATGCTGACGGCTCTGACGTTGCATCGTCGGGGCGCCCGGCCCCGTCACCCGATCAACCCTGAGGCGAGGAACTTTCGCTCCGGCCAAGGTGTTCCTTACCGACTCGGGGAGCGCCATGTCCCAACGAGTATCGCAGGCGACGCCCATCCTCGGGGTGGGGCGTGGAGTGGGGGCTGCTCTGCCCGCCCTGTCGCTTGGCGGTTGCGCGGGCAGCATCCTCGACCCCGTCGGTCCGGTCGGCGCTGACGACGCCAGGATCTTCATCGACGCCCTGCTGATCATGCTCGCGATCGTCATTCCGACGATCCTGCTGGCGTTCTGGATGGCGTGGCGATACCGCGCCTCGAACACCAAGGCGGAGTACCTTCCGTACTGGTCCTATTCGGGGCGGATCGAGGCGATCGTCTGGGCGATCCCGATCCTGACCATCATGTTCATCGGCGGCGTGATCTGGATCGGCTCCTACCGGCTCGATCCCTTCAAGCCCCTGCCGTCGAAGTCGCCTCCGGTGGAGGTGCAGGTCGTCGCCCTCGACTGGAAATGGCTGTTCATCTACCCCGACCAGGGGATCGCCACCGTCAACCACCTCGTCGTGCCGGTGGGGGTGCCGGTCCACTTCTCGATCACCTCGTCGAGCGTCTTCAACGTCTTCTTCGTCCCGCGCCTGGGCTCGATGATCTACGCCATGCCCGGCATGGTCTCGCAGCTCTACCTGCAGGCGGATCGGCCCGCGCTGCTGCTCGGTCAGTCGTCGCATTTCAGCGGGGACGGCTTCTCGGACATGCAGTTCCAGGTGAAGAGCGTCGCGCCGGCCGAGTTCGCGAGCTGGTCGCAGGCGGTCCGCAGCTCGGGGCCGACGCTCGACCCGGTCGCCTATGCCGAACTGTCCCGGCAGAGCCAGCGGGTGAAGCCGTTCAGCTATCGCGCCGTCGATCCGCATCTATTCCACGCCATCGCCGCCCAGAGGGTTGCTCCAGGACCTGGTCCTGAGCCCGAAGACCGCGCGCAAGCGCATGGCGAGGCCTCGACGGGAGGGGCGCACTGATGTTCGGCAGGCTCAGCTGGTCGGCGATCCCATTCGACCAACCCATCGCCCTGATCACCTCCGTGGTGCTGATCCTGGTGATCCTGGGCACGCTGGGGCTCGTCACCGTGAAAGGCTGGTGGCCCTACCTCTGGCGCGAGTGGATCACCACTGTCGACCACAAGCGCATTGGCATCATGTATTGCCTGCTGGGCGTGGTGATGCTGATCCGCGGCTTCGCCGATGCGATCATGATGCGCAGCCAGCAGGCCGTGGCGATCAATGCGCCGGGCTACCTGACGCCCGAGCACTACAACCAGATCTTCTCGGCCCACGGCACGATCATGATCTTCTTCGCGGCCATGCCGCTAGTGATCGGCTTCATGAACTTCGTCACCCCCCTGCAGCTGGGGGTGCGCGACGTGGCCTTCCCGACCCTCAACTCGGTCAGCTTCTGGCTCACCGCGTCCGGAGCGCTGCTGGTCAACGTCTCGCTGTTCATCGGAGAGTTCGCCCGCACGGGATGGCTCCCGTACCCGCCGCTCAGCGAGACCGCCTACTCGCCCGGGGTCGGCGTCGACTACTACCTCTGGGCCGTCCAGATATCGGGGATAGGCACGCTGATGACGGGGATAAACTTCGTCACCACCGTGCTGAAGATGCGCTGCCCCGGCATGAGCTATCTGCGGATGCCGATGTTCTGTTGGACGACCCTGGCGTCCAGCCTGCTGATCGTGGCGGTCTTCCCGATCCTCACCGCCACCCTGGCGATGCTGAGCCTCGATCGGTTCTTCGGGTTCCACTATTTCACCAACACCGCGGGTGGAAACCCGATGATGTTCATGAACCTGATCTGGGCCTGGGGGCACCCGGAGGTCTACATCCTGGTCCTGCCGGCGTTCGGCATCTTCTCCGAAGTCTTCTCCACCTTCTCCGGCAAGCCGCTGTTCGGCTACCGCTCGATGGTCGCCGCGACGCTGTTCATCTGCATCGTCGCGATGATGACCTGGCTGCACCACTTCTTCACGATGGGGTCGGGCCCCGCGGTGAACACCGCCTTCGGCATCTCGACCAGCATCATCGCGGTCGGCACCGGCGTGAAGATCTACAACTGGATCTTCACGATGTACGGCGGCCGCGTGCGCTTCAGCGTGCCGATGCTCTGGTCCCTCGGCTTCATCTTCACCTTCGTGATCGGCGGCATGACCGGGGTGCTGCTCGCCGTCCCGCCGGCCGACTTCCTCGTCCACAACTCGATGTTCCTCGTCGCCCACTTCCACAACGTGATCGTGGGCGGCGTGGTGTTCGGCCTGTTCGCCGGCCTCGACTACTGGTTCCCCAAGGCCTTCGGGTTCCGGCTGCACGAAGGCTGGGGCAAGGCGTCCTTCTGGTTCGCCTTCTTCGGCTTCTGGGTCACCTTCGCGCCCCTCTACATCCTGGGAATGGAGGGCATGACCCGCAGGCTCCAGCACGTGAACGTCGAGGAATGGCGGCCGATGCTGAACCTCTCCCTGCTGGGCATAGGCCTGCTCATCGTGGGGGCGATCTGCCAGGTCATCATGCTGGTGGTGAGCATCATCAAGCGCGACGAGCTGCGCGACCTGACCGGCGATCCCTGGGACGGGCGGTCGCTGGAATGGGCGACGCCGTCGCCGGCGCCCTTCTTCAACTTCGCCGTCATGCCGAACGTCGAAGGCGAGGAGGCCTACTGGGGCATCAAGCTGCGCGCCATCGAGTCCCAGCAGCTGTCGCCGGAGCCGCGCTACGAGCCGATCGAGATGCCGGTGAACAGCCCCGTCGGATTCTACACGGCCTTCTTCGCCAGTGTGACCGGCTTCGCGCTCATCTGGCACATCTGGTGGCTGGCGGGGCTGGGCCTGGCGGCCGCCTTCGTGGGCTTCGTGGTGTTCGCCTGGCGTGACGTGCACGAGTTCCACGTTCCCGTCGAGGAGGTCGCGCGCGTCGACCGGGCCCGCCGGGCGGCCCGCGAAGCGCTTCTCCAACGGCTCGCGCAGCAGGGCGCGCTGTCGTGAGCCAGGTCGACCTTCCCGCCGCCGTCGATGCGATCCGTCGCGTTCGAGAAGACCCCCACCGGCTGGGCCATCGCGGCCACGGTCCCGATGGGCCGATCCAGGGCGCGGGCCACGGCAAGACCGGGCCTGCCAGCAAGCGGATCGTCGTGGGCTACGGCTTCTGGATCTTCCTGCTCAGCGACATCATCATGTTCGCCTGCTTCTTCGCGACGTTCGCGGTGCAGCGGGAGGCGACGGCGGGCGGCCCGACCGCCGCTGACGTCGTGGAGATGCCGCGGGTCGCGCTCGAGACCGGCGCGCTACTGCTGTCGAGCTATACCTGCGGGCTGTCGTTTGCGGCCACGAACGCCAGGAGCAAGCTCTGGACGCAGGTCTTCCTGCTGATCACGGGCCTGCTCGGTCTCGCCTTCGTCGCGATGGAGCTGCAGGAGTTCGTCTCGCTCGGGGAGCGGGGCGTCACGCCGCAGCGTAGCGGCTTCCTCAGCGCCTTCTTCGGGCTCGTCGGCCTGCACGGCCTGCACGTGACCGTAGCCGGCCTGTGGCTCGCGACGATGATGGCCCAGGTTCAGCTGAAGGGGTTCCGCCGCGAGATCGTGCACAGGCTGATCTGCTTCAACCTGTTCTGGCACGCCCTCGACATCGTCTGGATCGGCATCTTCACCATCGTCTACCTGCTGGGACGCACCGCATGAGCAACCTCGAATACGACCCGCACCTCTACACTGGCGGTCTCGACCATCGGGAGGACCACGCGCCGGGGGATGAGCCGGAGGAAAGCGCCGGCCATTGGGTGCTGAACTCCAATCTCGGGCTCGGCTTCTCGATCGTGCTGACGGCCGCCGCCTTCTACCTCGCCAACTCGCACGTGATCTGGGGCCCCGCCGTGCCGGTCGCCCTGATCGTCCTGGCGATCGCCCAGATGGGCGTGCACCTGGTCTACTTCCTCCACGTCACCACGGGCCCCGACAACACCAACAACGTGCTGGCGCTCGCCTTCGGCATCCTCGTGGTGTTTCTCATCGTGGTCGGATCGATCTGGATCATGAACCACCTGAACCAGAACATGATGCCGATGGATCAGCTCATCCAGATGCAGAGATAGGGCGCGACCGATCCTTGCCTTGACACGCCGAGACCCGCCGGCTCGCATCTGACCATGAGGTTTAAGGGCCATCGGGGGCCGTCGGGTCAATATGCTCCAGATCGATCACATTCCCGTCTGGACGCGTGATCGTGATGGCGCGCTGGAGGGGCTCTCGGCCGCGACCGGCCTGCCGATCCTGGAGGGGTTCGCGCCCGACGGTCGCCGGATCGCGCGGGGCATCCGCTTCTCCAACGGCCCGTTCATCGACGTGCACCAGGCCGAGGGCGACGGTCCGGCGTTGCTTGGGCTTTCGGAGGATGTCGACGCCGCCGAGGCGCTCGCCGCAGTGCGGGGTTGGCGCACGCGGATCGAGCGCCGCAGCCACGAGCCCGAGGCGGCTCCCTGGTCGATCCTCAGCTTCCGACGCGGCCAGGGTCTACTCTCAGCGATGTTCGTGATCGATTACGCCTGCGACGACGGGGCCTGGACCTCGCCGGTTTTCAACGGCGGCCTCTATCACCGGCCAGCCGCCCCAGGCGCAGCCCTTCGCCGCGTCTGGCTCACCGCCGCCGATCCGGAGGGTGCGGGCAGAGCGCTCGAGGCGCTGGGGTTCTTCCGAGGCGACGAGGCGCGTTCATCCCTCGCCCCGTTCTCTGGCCGGACCTATCACGGGA
>JBOHKZ010000127.1:0-9713 GCA_050729355.1 Phenylobacterium sp.
GTAGTACAGCCGTGCTGAACGGGTTGCCGAACTTCAACGTCCTCAGCGCGGGCGGTTCGCCTTCCGGCCTGACGCCACAGGCTTCAGCGTGATCGACACCTGGACCGGAGACCCGGCAGAGTTCGCGACGAGGCCCCAGACGGGCATCTCGGAGGAGGACGCCAGGGAGATCGCTGAGGTGCTCAACAGGCGCGCCATCCGGGGTGACCGCGAGGGGATGCAGTAAAGGTCAGGTCGCTTTTGCATAGTGGCTCTCGGCCAACTGCGACCCCTTGCGGGTCTAATCGCCTTGCGCGACACCCTTACCAATGTCCGAAAAACCGACCGGCACGTGCAGGCTGACTGGAGAGTTCGGCCCCCTCGTTCGCTCCCACATCATCCCTGAGGCCCTCACAAAGCACATCCTCCCAGGGCAACCCATCTACCAAGCTGGGCAAGGCCAACGACCCGTCAAGCGCATGACCAGTTGGTACGACCAGAACATCGTGACCGCCGCTGGGGAAGCGATCCTTGGCCGGTACGACGACTGGGCCATTAAGCTCCTGCGGCGCCAACAACTCGTGTGGAGCGGTTGGCAGGGAAACAAGCTCAAGGGCCAGGTCGCCATCGATCGGAAGTCCGGTTGGGGATACCGGCTTCTGGTGCACGAGGACTGGGCCACCCTGAGGTTGTTCCTGCTCAGCCTTTTGTGGCGCGCGGCTGTCAGCAAAATGCCCGAGTTCCAGGAGGTGGTCCTCCCCCGCGAGGACCTGGATCAGATCGGGGCGATCCTAGTTGCCGGTTCGCTGGGGCCACCCGAGCTCTACCCTGCCACGCTCATCCAGCTGTCGACGAAGGGGCCTCGGCACAACCACACCCCGATCACCGGCGTCAAAGAACTCGCGCCTTCCGGACCTCGTCTGGGCCGATCCATGCGTTTCTTTCGGTTCTACTTTGACGGCCTCATTGTGCACTTTGAGCGCGACGTCAGGACGGCGGGCGAACTCAACTCGCTTGGCCGCATGGTCGTGGGTTCAGACCCGACGTTGGGGGTGTTGGCGCGACCGTATGAAGGTTCATTTCAAGCAGAGACGCTCGCCTCGGTCATGGCGGATACGTGGATCGACTGGCCCCACATGAGGCCGCAGATTCTCGCGGCGATGGGGCTGGTCGAGTAGGGGGGGCGCTCCCTTATGAGCTGCCTCCGAGTTGGCCCGTGAGGCATGTCGCCCGCGTTGCGGCCCATCACCCGAGGTGCGACCGCATGGGCTCGCTGCGAGATCGGCGGGAGGTCTTTGGGGGACTTGATGAGGTCTGCGGGGATCGTTGAAGGGGGACGGGGGCAGATGGCTCGCTGTGACACGAGAGTCTCTTCCCATAGCGGCGCTATGCGAAGTAGCTATGCTGCTCAGCACCGGAGCGCCGTATGCGAACTCCACGCCCAGAGCCTGAACGAGCGCGTCCAAAGAGGGACCCTGAGCAGGGAGAGCCCGTGCACCGTGAACCTCCGCACATGGACCCTATGTCCCGAGTCTTGCAGCGGTTGGACCGACGAGAAGCCTTGCGTGCAGGCTTCGTACGAATCTCGCTTGTGCGGGCAACAATCCAGTTCACTGAGGATGGCTACGACTCGGCCCCCGACGGTCCCTACTACCGACGGGTGGACAAGGTTAGAGAGTACCTGTTGGGGCCGTTTGCCGAAGACCTGGCAGGGTTCCTCGGCGTTCCCTTTCACGTCGATTCCGTCGTCGCGCGTCCGGGTTCATTGATCGTCGCCTTCTTGCTCATGGCGAAGGTTGCTCCGGAGATAGCCCACGGGCTCGCGACCAGTCCAGAATGGCTGAATGACCTCGACCGTCTTGTGGGTGATCTCCTTGGGCAGGCACTCGAGGACGAAGACATACTCACGCTTAGTGTGACCTCGACAGGGGCGACCCCTATCCTGGATAGGGGCAGGGTACCCCCGGCGAGCAGTGGCGGGTCTGGACGACGAGGCATGCTTCTCGCGACCTTTACGGTGGTCTTCGTGTTGGTGATTCTAGCCTTTGCTGCATTGTTCAGCGGGGTACGCGAGACTTCTGCGGCACAGGCCAAGATGGAGGCGAGAGCGGAGACAATCGAAAAGGACGTGGTTCGCCTCACCACGTTGGTAGAGGTCATGCGCTCCATGTCATATGCGACGACCGCCCCAGGCGAGCGGGCTCAGGCGCCCACAGCGGATGGTCCCAACTCAACTGCACACAGATGAACGATTAGCCCACCCCATTTTGGCCTCACGTCAGTTCTCGATCCGGCCCTCCAACTCGTCCACCCGATCACTCGTCTCGTCGGCCTTGTCGGAAACCTCCTCGACTTTCGATGATGCCTCCTCCGCCATCGAGTGCGCCTCGTCAGCCGCGCCGGAGACCTCCTCCACCCGCTGAAGGACCGAGGCGGCACCCAGGAAGAGGGCCATGGCGGCCACGACGAGCAGCCCCGCCGTCCGCCTATCAGCCGCGCGCATCAGGAACCTCGGCCCGGGTCACCCGTGTGGCGCGAACCCCGATGGCGGCCAGGGCGGCGATCCCAGAGAAGGTGACCTGAGTGCTGCTGCTGTTAGAGAGCCCCGAGAGCCCTGACAGGAGGAAGAGCAGCCAGAGGCTCGCCTCGCCCCAGTAGAAGCGCCACAGCTGCGTCCACCATGTGACCTTGCGATCTTCGCCCATCTCCGCCCCCCGGGTTGCCTGAAGGCAAACCTAGCAGCTCTGCCTTATGGTTGAAGGGCTGGTGGGTGATCAATGGGCGCGGGCGGATCACGCGCCTCCGGGCCAGAACACTCTCACATGGAGCCGCATGGCCTTGAGTCCTGAAGGTGCTAACCTCTCGCAGATCGAGAGAGCCGGGGGGCATCGATGACCAGCGCGAGCACGTTTCCACGCATCGGCGGCACCGGCCAGTTGGCCTCCCGAAGGGACGTGCTTTCGCGGCCCTCGGTGGTCCCCAGTAGTCCCGGCGTCTACGCCTGGTACTTTTCAAGAGTGCCTCCTGGCATCGACACCACGGAGTGCCACGTCGTCGGCGGCCAGACCCTTCTCTACGTCGGCATCTCTCCGAAGGAGCCCCCCACGAACGGTCGCCCGCCCTCCCGCTCGACGCTCCGACAGAGACTGCGCACCCACTACGCTGGGAACGCTGCGGGCTCCACGCTGAGGAAGACGCTCGGCTGCCTCCTCACGAGTGAGCTGGGGTATCCCCTCCGCCGCGTAGGCTCGGGTGACCGCCTGACGTTCACGAACCCCGGCGAGCAGGCTCTAGACAGCTGGCTGGAGGCGAACGCCTTTGTGACTTGGGTCGTGTCGGATCGGCCATGGGAGGTGGAGCGCCAGGTTCTCCTGTCGGGCATCCCGCTGCCGCTCAACATCCGGGACAACCCGTGTGCTGCTCACACCGAGCATCTCGGTGGGGTTCGGCGGCGCGCGGTCGCGGCGGCATTGGCTCTTCCCGTGGTTGCCGACAACGGGGGCGCTCGGCGACTGCCCGTGCTACGGTGACGCTCGGAGGGCCCCATGAAGACCATTGCAATTCTATTCGTTGCCACCCTGCTTGCGGTCTCGGCGTCGGCCACTGCAGCCACGCGCTGCTCTACCGACAGCTTCGGCAACACCACCTGTCGCGACGACAATGGCAACACAGTCCGGGGCCGCACCGATAGCTTCGGGAACACAACTTGGCGGGACGACAACGGCAACACCGTTCGCCAGCGGACCGATAGTTTTGGCAACACTACAGCGCGGGACGACAACGGTAACACCGTGCGCGGGCGGACCGACAGTTTCGGGAACTCCACGTATCGCGACGACAACGGGAATACCGTGCGTGGGCGCACCGACAGTTTCGGAAACACCACCTTCCGAGATGATCAAGGCAACACCACCCGCTGCCACACGGACAGCTTCGGAAAGACGACCTGCCGGTGAGAGGGCGCTTGCGGTGGAGCCTCGCCACCGCGTGCTTGCTCGTCAGTCCGATCCAAGCGGCCGCAGACCCCTGCAAGGCCGTCCCCGACCACGGCCCGGCCCCAACCTATCTTCGGCCAGGCTCCGCCTTCACCGGCCCGGTGGTCTACGTGGGCGACGGTGATAGCCTCTGCGTGGCAGTCGGCCAAGGGTACCAGAGCTGGGTCGAGGTACGCCTCCAGGACTTCTACGCGCCGGAGCTGCACGACCCTACCGGACCCGCCGCCAAGGCCATCCTCAGTCGCCTCGCCATGGGCAAGCGAGCGACGTGCCGCGCGGACCACCAAAGCTATGATCGTGTGGTGGCGCGGTGTGAGATCGGCGGGAGGTCCGTGGGGGACTTGATGAGGTCTAGTGGGATACGTGAAGGCGGGCGGGGGAAATAGGCGTGCACGGGAACCTTAGGACAGCCCTTATCGCGGCAGCTTGTTCCGCTGCGTCGGTGCTGACTTATGCTCTGGCAACATCACACCGGGACAGCATCCCTGAACGAGCTGCATCGCCTTCAACAGCTATTGTCGCGCCCGCGCCGCCCCCGAACACGGCTGCGCGCCCCGCTGCGCCGGTCGAAGCTCCAGCGGTTCCGGCATCGGTCGGCGATGCGATCATCTCTGCCATGAACTTTGTTGAGATGTGCGGCGGTTCTGCGCCCGTCACCTTCGGATCGATCATCGAGCGCGGCCCAAAAGAAGCGGACCGCCTAGACGGCGCTCTCATGGCGCTCGGGCAATCTGGTCAAGGGACTGGCTCGATCGGCCCGTACCTTCGAGGACTGCGCACACTGGTGCGCGAGTTGGCGGCAAGCGCAAGTGCGGACGTGGAAGTGCGTGCAGCGCAGAGCTGGCAGGCAACAGCGGAAAAGGCCTACGGCCCGATTTCCCCGGGATCGCCTACAGGTCACTTTGGCGAGGGAGAACTGAAATCCGCCGCAGATCGCGTGACGGCTGCATTGGACCGTCAGCGGTTGGAAAGACGGGCGGTTGTGTCAGATGTTGACGTATTGCTCTCACTGCCCACGGCGGGTCTCCCGGACGCGGGCAGCATCGGTACCAGCCTTCGTCAACTCCGAGCGGCCTACGATGACAGCCCCACCTAGCCGCCGCGCGGCCAAGCGGGCGACGTGCCGAACGAAGCACCAGAGCTAGAACCGCGTGGTAGCTCCCTGCGAGATCGGCGGAAGGTCTCTGGGGCGACTTGTTGAAACCGTCGTTACGGGCCCGGCGCTCTATCGCTTTTCAGCGCGCTGCTGGGTCCGCCTAGGCTTCCGAGAAGGGGTGGCCGTGCTGGGTGCGTCCCCCTTATAGACGAAGCGCAGCTGTCCCCCGATAGCTTCAAGGACAGGATCATCCTTGAGTGCCAAATCCATAGCGTGCTGGCCAAGATCACTTTCACTTGGATGCCAACGGAAAGCTCCACCGTGAACGATGTTAGCCGCGGTGCTGCGGGTCCCTAGTAATGCACGAGTGACCTCGGCAAGGAGTAAGGGGTCGAGGACCGACCTAGCAGTCGCGGTCTCGTAAATGTTTGACCCAAAGCGGATGTTCGGTAAGGCGATCAGTGGCGGTGTCCAGAAGGAGTTCTCCATACCGGCTCTCGGGAAGCCCCTCATGGCCTCCTGGAGGCGAGTTGAGGCCTCTGCCATGCGGTTGGCCTCAGCAACGATGTCGGATCCTGACGCCATAGCCTTCTGGATAGTAGCCGCGGCCTCTATCACGCGAGCAGCCTCAGCAGCAGCGCGGAGTTTCTCTGCTGGGACCTCTTGGAGCGGAGCCACGGCCTCATCAGCAGACATGTCGCTCGTCCGTGAAGCGTCGCGCTTTACCTCTTCCGTAGCGATGGCGAGGTCCAAGTTTTTGATGCGATGCTTCAGATAGGCCGCGTATGTCAGGAACGACGCGGCCGCCGTAGCAATCAGCGCGAACGCTGCATTTAGACCGTCAAAGTCAAGCATCAAGCTTCTCGCCGTCTGGGGAAAGGGCGACTGCGATCACAATGCATATGATACCGAATGCGGCCCACAAAAAGGCCACGGGCGCTGGAGATTGGTTTTCAGTGATCGGTTTGAAGAATGGGCCGCCTATCATGGCATAGCCCGCGTTCATGCCTACGGTGGTAGCTTGTTTGACGCGGATACGCGCCTCGGCCCTTTGCCGCTCGTATAAGTTCACTCGCCACTCCCCCGGCGGCCTGGATGTGCCCTCATCCTAACTTCGCTTAGCGACGGTGTCGCCAAGAAGCTCGGTCGGGAGGACTTTGGGTCTGATACCGTGGGCCCACCAAGGGGACCGCTGTCACGAGTGATCCCTGCGGTAGATGGCCCTTATCGTCACCAGTTGTCCTGGAGGGCGCTCTGGTGGGGGCTGCTGTCCGGGCCCTCTGGGCGGTGGAGGCAACAAAGGTAGTTCTCCTCCGGGTGTTGGTGTCGTAGCGGCTCTCTTGAGGTGCCTCTTTACGTGTACCTTCGGGATGATCTTGGCGTGTCGCAGGTATTGGGCCTGGATGGCCTTGGTCGCCTTCTCCTCCATCGAAGCCGGGACGATCAGGCTGTCGTGTACCGGTAGCGAAGGGACGCCCTGGGCTTGCAATTCCTCCAAGCTCGCGATGATCGCCTCAGCCTCCACGTACATCAGGTCCGCCCATCCGAGGCCAAGGGTCATCAACGACGCCAGGATCGGGAACCGCGCTTGCATGGCCGCGGCCACTGACCGAACCGCGTGAACGCTCCCCAGCTTGACGCTGTGTTCCGCGAAGTACTCGTCTCGGACGGGCTTCGGCCAGCGCGTGATCGGCCTTCCGCTTCCGAGGCTCGCCGTCAGCCAGGCCTTCGCGATGTCCCGGTTCTGCTCGGCGAAGGCATATGCGTCCTCGCCCATCTCCAAGGGCGTGTCCGTGAGCCCATGGAGGATCGTGAGGAACGAGGCCTTGATGTCGATCTCCACCACCGGCTCACCGTTCAGGGTCATCTGCACGCGCCGGGCCTGGGGAAGCTGCTGGTAGTTGTCTGCGCCCTCCGAGTAGAGACGCCCGCCCTTGTCCCAGGCGAACCCCGGCTGGTCCCCCATGGCGAAGCCTCGGAAGAACGTCCGATGCCCACCGCCTCTGATCTCCACGTCGCTGAAGAAATCGTTGATCGAGGCGACCCGCGCCGCCTGTGCCTTCATCTCCGCCGTGCCAGGCAGGGGCATGACGACGCCCTTGAGCTTGTCCCCGCCCACCCAGACGGACTTGGCCCGCAGAGAGAGGAGGCGGTCGGAACCGGGTCGCTCGAAGTGGGCGTCGAGGTCTCCAAGCGAGATGCCCATCCCCTCGACCAACGCCAGCAGCGTGGGGGTCGCTCGGAAGCGGGCTGCCTTCTTGTCGGTGAAGGTGGTGCGGCCTCCGCCGTCACCCCAATCGATGTGCTGCTCCTTGAAGTACCCAGGGAACTCCTCGACCAACTGGCGCTTGCACATCGCGTCGAAGGTCGTGATGAGCGCGTCGTAGGTCTGCGGCCCCCTGGAGATCGCCTCCGAGTTCCGCGAGGCGTACACGAGACCGACCTCAGGCGCATCGCGCTGGGCCGCTAGGAGATCGGCGACGAAGGCCCCGATGGCGCGCTCGAAGTTCTGCAGGGCGTCAGCGCGGCGCGCTCGCTTGCGGAGCTGGTGCCGGGTCTCGTGCTCTACGACCATCGTCGCGAGCCACTGCTGGAGGTGCAGCGCCTCGGGGCTGATCGCCATGGCCTTCAACGTCGCCATCCTCGCCAAGCCCATCAGCGGTTCCGAAGGCTTGGGTAGGGGAGCCAAAGGGTCTCCGCCTAGGCTCTGGTGGTCTTCGGTCGGGGCGTCTTTCGGGTTGCTCACTCCAACCCCTCCAGGTCCGCCTGTAGTTCTCGGTGGGCCGCCATCCGCGCCGCCCGCGCTTCCCTGTCCTTCCGGGCGATGTGCGTCCCAGCCATCCCCATGGCCTCGATGAGCCACACGCCGATGGTCTCCGACGTTCTTGGGCCAAGCTCCTTGTAGACGCGGTGCTCCTTTCCGGTGCGGTCCCGGTAGGTGGTGGCGTTGGCCTCGGTGAGCCCCAGCACCCGGCGGGCGACCTGGATGCGGAAGGCCCGGTCCGACCTGAACCGGCGCGGGTCCAGTTCCAGCATCAAGACCATCGCGGCGGTGGTCACCAGGACCTCGCGGGGAGCCACGTAGCCGGACAGGCGCACGATCTCCTTGGCTGCAGCGACCTCCCAGCGGACCGCAGGGCGCCCGTTGTAGAAGGCGGCTAGGATGCCCGCGGCGTGGTCTCCTAGGGCCTTCCAGCGAGCCTCCAGCTTGCCCCACGCGGGGCTGGCTTCGTTGGCGGCAATCCGCTCACGGACGATGGCGAGGTAGGACTTCAGATGGGCTTTGGTGACACCCTCCTGGTCCACCGCGCCGTGTCGCCTGAGGCGGGCTTTGTGGGTCTGGCAATGGTGAGAGTACTTCGAACTGGTGGGCTCGCCGCAACCGGGAGCAAGGCATGACTGCATGGGCACTCGAAGTTGACAGGCGTCACCTTTCGTAGCCGTGGGCCACGAGGCAGACGCGGTTGAGATGAAGTCCAAGGAAAGGTGCGGCGGCGCGTTCGCCAGCTAGGAGCCGAGTAGGCTACGCTTCATCCGCTCATCTTCAGCCCAGCCCGCATCCATCGCAGCTAGGAGCTTGGGGTTCACCAGGTGCGAGGGCACCTCAAGGAGCTTCAGGCGTCGCGACGTGAAGATCACTTCCTCGCCGTCTTTGTCGAGGAAGGTCAGAACCTCGGTCTCGGTCAGGTCGAGACACCCCTCAAGGGTCGCGAGGATGTCTTGGAGCTTCACGCCATCTTCGTCGCCATCGTCCAGAGAGCCGACGTCGGGCTCGGTGCTAAATGACGAAGCCTCGGCCGAGCCGCGGAAGTAGACCCGCAGCTCGTCCGAGACGGTCTGCCCGCGATCCTCAAGGGTGCCCACATCGAACCGGATATTGGTCCAAAGCACTTCGCCCGTGTTCACGATGACCGTGAGTTCAGGGGTCTCCAGCAAGAGGAACTGGGGCTCAGAGTTGTGGAGGGCGTGGCGTGCCCGGTCCAGGGAGGCTGCGTCCACGACGTAGTCCTTTTCAATCCCGTCTGTGAACCTCATCCGCAGCGTGTGCGTGGCGTGGCTGTAGTCCATGCCGTGGGCTGAAGACTGGTGCTCGTGGTCGCTCTCTGGGCTTTCTGGGAACAGGTCGCGGAGGGGTGCGCGAAGGGCGGCTGCGAGCTTCTTGGCGGTCTCGAAGCGAACAGGACCCGCCTCCGCCTCGATGCGCTGGATGGTCTGTTGGGAGACGCCGACTTGAGCCGCAAGGGCTCTTTGGCTCAGCTTGGCCTTGGCACGGAACTTCGCTACTCGGTTCATGAACTACCCATTTGTGGATCAGATGATCCATGTATGGATCAAGCCCCACCGCGTCAAGGGGCAGCCCTGATTTCGGCACAGGCAGCGTGATGCTGGGATGGCCGCGTTCCTCGGCGGAGCGCAGCGGGCGTCCTTCCAGGGTATTGAAGACGGCCCGCAGGGAGGCCGCCTCACGGTCCGATATGAGTGGAAACGGAAGTTGGGACCCGCCTGTGGGGTGCCTCAGCAGTGTCTCACCGGGGCGGCCAACTCAGTGGATGACGATTGGGGGAGGTAGTCCCTCGGGCTTTTGCCGGTGCTTCACGAACTGCCTGTTGAGATAGCTCACCGCGCGGGAGCAGCGCTGGTAC
>JBOHKZ010000128.1:0-15319 GCA_050729355.1 Phenylobacterium sp.
GAATGGTCGTGAGTTCGATCCTCACCGGGCCTACCAAACCCTGTCGTCGGCACTAACGCGCCGGCATGTGCAGCGGGCGACCGCCCCGGCAGCGCGCATTGCGCTCGGCGGGCGCGAACAGCACGACGTCCGGCTTCACCCTGTCGAGGATCGCCCAGTCGAACGCGCATTCGTCGTGGTGGACCCAGGCGTACTGGCCCACGTGATCGATGAAGAACGGCGGCATCGGGTCTTTGGTGAACGAGTCCCCGATCACCAGCACGGTCGGCCCCGCGGCCTTGCCCTTGATGAGGAACGGCGCGTCGGTGGCGAAATGCAGCCCCGGGATCGCCAGGCGCGGCAGGGGCGGCCCCTCGAAGCGACTGGTCACCGGCGCGCGTTCCTCGCGGGGCTCCAGGCCGGCCATCGCGGGCAGGTCGCCGACGAAGGTGCGGTCGTACCACTTCCTGGGATCGATCGTGAAACGCCAGTCCGGATGTCCGATAGCCTCCACCATCGCGTTGTAGCCGAACGCCGCGCCCAACAAGGTCCAGTGGCTGTCGGTCCGCCGATAGATCAGGCCCTGGCGCTTGGCCGCGATCAGGGCGGGCCTCAGATCGACCGTGGCGACGCCGCAGGCCCGCACGCGGGTCATCACCTCATCATAGTCGGTGGGGTGTTTCGCCGGGCCTGCCCAGGACGGCAGCATCTCCGGATAGATCTCGCCGGGCGAGGGGACGAGGGTGAAGCCGGTCCGGATTCCCCGCGCCGTCAGCCGGGTGTTCAGGTCGCATACGAAGTTGGAGAAATCCGCCGTCCGGGCTGTCTCGCGCGCCTGGCCCGCGGACTGCAGCAAGCCGTCGTTGAAGAACACCCAGCCGTCCTTGCCCTCGGCGGCCAGTCGAGGGCCGGCCAGGCCGCCCAACCGGCGCTGCACGTGCGAGCCCAGGCGCACCATCGGGTCGCGGAAGGCGAAATGATCGGACAGGAAGGCGTCGATCTGGCGCGGCGTCGCGCGCGCCTGCGCCAGGCTGCGCGGCCAGGTCGGCGCCGGCGCGAGGACGCGGTTCTCGCGGATCGACACCCGCTGGAACGGGCTCGCCGGGAGCAGGAGGATGGGCAGCGCCAGAAGGGCCAGGATGGCCAGGGCCAGCAGACGGCGCGCGCGAGAGAGGAGCCCCATGCCGCCTCAGAACCTGAAGTAGAGGAAGGGACTGAAGGCGCTCACCGCGATCTGCAGCAGCGAGAGACCGAGCAGGCCGCCGATCGCCAGGTTATCCGCCCGCTGTCGGGCGACCGTCAGCCGCCGCACCTGCGGCAGGCGAAGGCCGAACACCGCCAGGAGCCCCGCGAGCGGCATCAGCCACATGATCTGCGGCGTCAGGGCTGCGGCCGCGTAGTGCCCCATGGGCGCGGCGGGATGGCGTCCGATCATCCCGGCCCAGATGTCCAGGGTGTTGGCCATGTCCGCGCCGCGGAACAGCACCCAGCCGAAGGTGACGGCGAGGAGGGCGTAGGCCCAGCTGACGGGGCGGGGCAGGCGGCGCAATATGGCCCCGAGGCCGGCGCGCTCCAGCACCAGGAAGCTCCCGTGCCAGGCGCCCCAGAGCACGAAGGTCCAGCTCGCGCCGTGCCAGAGGCCGCAGAGCAGGAAGACCAGGATCAGGTTGCGCCACACCTTCCAGGCTGGCCCCCGATTGCCGCCCAGCGGGATGTAGAGGTAGTCGCGAAACCAAGTGGAGAGGCTGATGTGCCAGCGCCGCCAGAACTCGGTGATCGAGGCGGACGCATAGGGCCGGCGAAAGTTGCGCGGCAGGCTGAAACCGAACACCACGCCCAGGCCCACCGCCATGGTCGAATAGCCGGCGAAGTCGAAATAGATCTGCAGGGCATAGGCCGTCGCGCCGAGCCAGGCTTCAGCCAGCCCCGGACGCTCCGCGTGGTCGAAGACGGCGTTGGCCACGGGGGCCAGGGCGTCGGCGATCAATAGCTTCTGCGCCAGGCCGATGACGAAGATCCGCAGGCCCGCGGAGGCGCGTCCAAGCGAATGCCGCCGCATGGCCAGCCGCCGGGCGATCGACTTGTAGCGGACGATCGGGCCCGCGATCAGCTGCGGGAAGAGCGCGATGTAGAGCGCGACCTGGCGGAAGTCCCGATTGGCCGAGAACCGCCCCCTGTAGACGTCGATGACGTACGAAAGGGCGTGGAAGGTGAAGAACGAGATCCCCAGCGGCAGGGTGATGGAGGGGACGGGCACGCCGACCTGCAGGGGCGCCAGGGCCGCGTTGAGGGAGAGCGCGGCGAAGGCGGCGTACTTGAAGATCGCCAGGGTGGTCAGGTTGACCGTGACGGCGACGGCGAGCGCCACCTTGCGCGGGACCCCCTCCCGCCGCTCGACCTGGATCGCCGCCGCATAGTTGAAGGCGGTCACCGCGAGCATCAGGAGGAAATAGGCGGGCTCTCCCCAGGCGTAGAACAGCCACGACGCGGCGAGCAGCACGAGGTTGCGCAGCCGCATGCCGCGCACGGCGAAATAGATCGCCACGCAGACCGGCAGGAAGACGAACAGGAATGTGGGCGAAACAAATGGAATGCGGCCGCTCCCCCGCTCGCCCGGAATCGGGCTCGCAGGATTGATCTACCAACGCCCGTCGCCAAGACCTAGGTCAGTCGATGGCTCCAGTCGGGTCGGGCGACAGCGCCCTTACGGCGACGTGGGAGTCGGGGAAGATGTTCGCCGGTCCCAGGCTGGCGGATAGTCCGGAGCGCTCGACCGCCTGTTCGAAGAGGCCGTGCGCGCCGGCCAGGATCAGCCGAACACCGCGGCCGTCCAGCATCGCCTTGAACTCCATCAGCACCTCCATGGCCGTCGAGTCGGCGTAGGGGATCGACGTCGTATCCAGGATGAACCAGCGGGCGTCCGGCGTGTCGCTCAGCGCCTGGCGGACGCTGTGTCCGAAGTAGTTGGCGTTCACGAACAGCAGCGACGAGTCGAACATGAACACCACGCCGCCCGTCGGCGGACGCGCCGGGCGATGGCCGCCGATTGGAACCAGGCCGGCCGGCTCGCCCTCGGACCAGCCCAGCAGCGAATGTCTGGGCCGCGCGGCCATCTGCAGCAGGTGCGCGAAGGTGGCGATGATGGCGAGGAAGACCCCCTGCAGCACGCCCACCCAGATGACGCCGCCCATGGCCACCAGCGCGAAGGCAAATTCGTAGCGGTCCAGTCGCCACAGGCGACCAAGCGACGCCGCGTCGACCAGGCCGAGGGCGGCTGAGGCAAGGACGGCGCCGAGGGCCGCCTGGGGCAGCAAGGCGAGCGGCGCGGTCATGACGGTCACCACGAGCGCGATGGCGAGCGCCCCGGCAATTGCGGCTGCAGGCGTGCGCCCGCCAGACGCGAGGTTCACGGCTGTGCGGGAGTCGGCGCCGGTCACGGCGAATCCCTGGAACAGGCCGGCGGCGAGGTTGGCGGCGGCGAAGCCGCGGAGCTCCAGGTTGGCGTCGTTGTTGATCCCCAGCTTCTCGCCGAAGCTTCGCGCCGTCAGGATGCCGCTGGAGAAACTGACCAGCAGCAGGCCGAGCGCCGGCAGGCTGAGTTCGGCCAACAGGCTGTCGTAGGGGGGCAGCCGTGGAACCGGCAGGCCGCCGGGGATTGCGCCTATCACCGCCACCCCATGCGCGCGCAGGTCGAAACCCCAGGAGAGAACGATCGCGGCGACGACCACGATCGCCGGTCCGGGGACGCGCGGCGCCACGGTGTGCAGGACCCTCAGCGCGATAAAGAGCACGAGCCCGACGGCGAGGGTCAGGACGTGCACCTCACTGGCGCGGCGGACGATTTCCACGATGGGACCGATCAGGCCGCGACTATGCAGCTCAACGCCCGTGAAGCTGGGGATCTGCGAGACCAGCAGCGTAAGGGCGACGCCGGACAGGTAGCCCACCAGGATCGGGCGCGAGAGCAGGCTGGCGACGAACCCCAGCCTCGCCAGAGCGGCGATGGCGAACCCGACGCCGGCGACCAAGGCGAGCGCGGCAGCCGCGGTGGCGCGCTCGCCTGATCCATGCAGCGCGAGCGTCGCGAGGATCGATGCGATCAGCAGGCAGGTCGCGGTGTCCGGACCGACGACCAGGTAGCGCGACGGCCCGAAGAAGGCGTAGGCGACCATCGGGAAGATGCTCGCGTAGAGGCCAACGGCCGGGGGCACGCCGGTCAGGGCGGCGTAGGCCAGGCCCACCGGGATCGCCACGGCCGCGATGCTGAGCCCGGCGGCGATCTCGCGCGGCAGGTCGCTTGGGGAGAGGCTGCGCAGGGCCGTCCAGCCTGGGACCCAGTCGTGAGCCGCTGGCCTGTCTGGCATGTCCCCTCCACGGCGCCGGTCACGTCACCAGACGCTTTGCCTGGGTCGTGACCATCGGGGGCGCACCCGAGGACGAGGTCGGCGCAGACCCTAGACGGTCCCTGGCCAACGGTCGGATCGGCTTGTAGATTCGCAGTCGCCGCGGCGGGCTACGACGGTCCTTCGGCGCGCCATCTTGGCCCCATCCGGACGAAGGGCCCGAGCGTTTGCGTAAGCGCGCTTTCCCGCCGCGGCGCCCTTGCTACTGCTGTTGTTGCTGCCGCTGGTGCTCGTAGGCCAGGCCGCTGTGCTGGCTGCGGCGCTGGCCGGCGCGGGGGGCCGATTGCGAGGTGCGCAGGAACTCCGGCTCGGCGATGGCGGCGCGGGCCCGGCGCACGGTGACGCCCACCGCCAGCTCGCTTTCGGCCTCACCCTTGTAGACGCCCCGCGAGGGCGGCACGTCGGAGTAGTCGCGGCCGACCGCGCAGGCCACGTGACGCTCGCAGGCCATGATGTTGTTGGTCGGATCGAAGCCCACCCAGCGCAGGCTCGGCAGGAACACCTCCACCCAGGCGTGGGTGGCGTCGGGGTCGGAGCGGTCCCCGCTCTTGCGGTCGGTAAAGAGGTAGCCGGAGACATAGCGCGCCGGCACGCCCCAGGCGCGGCAGATGGCGATCATCACATGGGCGAAGTCCTGGCAGACCCCGCGGCGGGCCTCGAGCACGTCGTCGATCGGACTGTCGGCGCGGGTCACGCCGGCCTCGTAGGCGAAGGACTCGTAGATCGTACGTGAGAGCTCGCGCACCGCCCGCAGGGGATCGAGGACCCGCAGCTCATCGAGCTTCCGCTCGGCGACGAAGTCCCGCAGCGCCACGGTCGGGCCCGTGAAGCCGTGGGCGTGCAGGAAGTCAAAGTGCTCGCCGCGCACGAAGCTCGACTTCAGCCGGTCCCATTCGCCACGGTCGAGGGCCTCGGGCAGGGCCGGCAGGTCCTGGGTCTCGACCGCCGAGCGCGCCACGATTGTCATGCGTTCGTGCGGCTGCGGGATGTCGAAGTGGTAGACGGCGTTGCCGAAGGTGTCGGCGTAGGAAAAGAGCTGGGCGGCCGGATCGACCTCCAGCTCGAAGCTGATCAGCCGCTGCTCCGTGCGCTTCTGCGGCTGCATCCACAGTTCCATCAGGCTCTCGCGCACCGGCTCGTCGTACTGGTAGCGGGTGACGTGGCGGATCTCGAGGAGCATGGGCGAGCCTTACGCCGGCAGGCGATGTTCGAGGGGATAGGCCACGAAGGCCTCGTACACGGACTTATGGACCGCGGCGCACTCGTCGAGGATGGCGCCTAGGAACGCCGTCGGGCCGCTGGCCTGCACCTCGTCGATGTCCGCGTATTGCAGGCGCGCACGCAGGCGGCCGGCAAGGCGGTCCGGCGCGATCGGGCCTGCGCCTTCGACGGGCCGGCTGATCGAGGCCAGGTGCTCTTCGATTCGCGCGGTGCAGAACCGGACGGAGCGCGGGAAGTCCTCGTCCAGCAGAAGGAACTCCTGGATGAAACGCGGCTGCATGTCGGCGGTGTAGACTCGCAGGTAGGGCTCAAGCGCGCAGGCCATGCGGAGCAGGCTGGTGAGCGCGGTGTGGTCGGTGATGGCGCGCCGCCGCTTCTCGCCGAAGCAGACCTCCAACAAGGCCCCGATCAGCTGCGCGCGTTCGAGATAGACGCCGAGCATCATGAACCGCCAGCCCTCGCCGTGGCTCATGGTGGCGTCCGCCGCGCCCTTGAAAAGGTGCAGGTCGGCGATCGTGTCGTGCAGGAAGGCCTGCGAGCCGCCGGCGAACGCCTTGGCGGCGTCGGGATCGGTCATCCGGAAGTGGATGATGTTCAACCGCTCCCAGGTCTCGGTGGTGATCTGGTCGCGCACCTGGCGGGCGTTCTCGCGGGCGCGGCTCAGCGAGCTGACCACCGAGCCGTGGTCCTCGCGGTCCAGGACCAGGGCCAGGGCGGCTTCGTAGGGGTTCTTGGCCTTCACCGCGTCGTCCGGATCGCCCACCGCGGCGAGCGCGATGCGGGCGATCTGGCTGGCCGCTTCGGTGCGGTCGAGGGTGGCGGTGAGCATGACGTCCGAGAGCCGGCACATATGCTCGGCCCGCTCCACGTAGCGGCCGATCCAGTAGAGGCTGTCGGCCACCCGCGCGAGCATCATGGCTGCAGGTCCTTGCCGTCGGTGAGCACCCAGGTGTCCTTCGAGCCGCCGCCCTGGCTGGAGTTCACGACCAGCGAGCCCTTCTTCATGGCCACCCGGGTCAGCGCGCCCGGCGTCACCACGACCTTCTCGCCGCACAGGATGAACGGGCGAAGGTCGACGTGCCGCGGCTCGATGGCGTCGTCGATCAGGCAGGGTGCGGTGGAAAGCTGGATGGTCGGCTGGGCGATGTAATTGTCAGGGTCGGCCTTCAGGGCGTCGGCGAACTCCGCCTGCTGCGCCTTGGTGGAGTGCGGGCCGACCAGCATGCCGTAGCCGCCGGATGCGCCCACCGCCTTGACCACGAACTTGTCCAGGTGCGCCAGCACGTGGGAGAGCTGGGCCGGCTCGCGGCACAGGAAGGTCTCGATGTTGGGCAGGATGGCGTCCTCACCCAGGTAATATTTGATGATCGCGGGGACGTAGGCGTAGACCGCCTTGTCGTCCGCCACGCCGGTGCCCGGCGCGTTGCAGATCACCACATTGCCGGCGCGGTAGGCGTTGAAGAGGCCGGCCGAGCCCAGCCCGGAATCCCGGCGGAAGGTGAGGGGGTCGATGAAGTCGTCGTCCACCCGGCGGTAGATCACGTCGATCCGGCGCAGGCCCGTGGTCGTGCGCATGTAGACCATGTTGTCGTGCACAACGAGATCGCGGCCCTCGACCAGGGGCGCGCCCATCAGGCGGGCGAGGTAGGCGTGCTCGAAGTAGGCGGAGTTGTAGACGCCCGGCGTCAGCACCACGACCTGGGGGTTCGGCCGCCAGTCCGCCGCCATGCTCTTCAGCGTGGTCAGCAAGAGGTCGGGATAGCGGTCGATGGGCCGCACGCCGGCTCCGCGGAAGGTGCCCGGGAACACCCTCTTGGACGCCTCGCGGTTGGCCAGCATGTAGGAGACGCCGGAGGGGACCCGCAGATTGTCCTCCAGCACCGCGAAGGCGCCGTCCGGCTGGCGGATGAGGTCCGAGCCGCAGACGTTGGCGTAGGCCTGATGCGGCACATAGAGGTTCTGCATCTGGCGCCGGTACGAGGGCGCGTTCAGCACCAGTTCGCGCGGGACCACGCCGTCCATCAGAATCTGCTGGCCCGAATAGATGTCCGCCAGGAACATGTTCAGCGCCTTCAGACGCTGGGTGAGGCCGGTCTCGATGGTCTTCCACTCCTCGGCCGCGATGATCCGCGGCAGGAGGTCGGTGGGGATGATCCGTTCGGTGGAGCTTTCCGCGCCATAGACCGTGAAGGTGATGCCCTGCAGCAGGAAGAAGCGTTCCAGGGTCCGCTGCCGTTCGGCCAGTTCGCGGGGCGTCAGCGTCGAGAGCCGGTCGGCCAGGGCCGCGTAGTGCGGCCGGACCGCCTGTTGCAGGTCGAGCATCTCGTCGTAGGGCGAGAGCGCGAAGGTCGCCCCCGCCGCCCGATCCGCCGCCTTTGACTTGGCCGTGCTTCCGTCCACCCCGGGCCTTTCGCTACGCACCGCCTACGCTAGGGCGCCTGCACCTTCACAGGAAGTCGGGCGGGGCCATAACGTTCCGGCGGCGGCCGGCGCCTAAGCTTTAGGCAGGCTTAGACCGCCATATTGTCGATGAGGCGGGTGCGCCCGAGGACGGCGGCGGCGAGGATGCGGGCAGGAGCCTCCACGGGCCCAGGTCCGAAGCGGGCCAGCTCGTCGGCGCCACGCACCTCGACGTAGTCGATCCGCGAGAAACCGGCGGCCTGCAGCGCTGCAATCGCCTCGGCCTCCACCTCGGCGACCGGCGCGCCGCCATGCAGGCGGCCCACGGCCGTGGTCAAGGCGCGGCTCAGGCTCGGCGCGATCGTGCGCTCGGCGGGCGTCAGGTAGGCGTTGCGGGAGGAGAGCGCGAGGCCGTCCTCGGCCCGGACGATCGCGCCGCCGAGGATCTCCACGGGAATGTTGAGGTCGCGGACCAGGCGGCGGATCACCTGGAGCTGCTGGTAGTCCTTCTCGCCGAACGCGGCCACGTGCGGCCCGGCCTGCAGGAGCAGCTTGGTGACGATGGTGGCGACGCCGGAGAAATGGCCGGGCCGGGCCGCGCCGTCCAGCGGCTCGGAGACGCCGGCGACGGTCACCGTCGTGGAAGCCCCGGGCGGATACATCTCGGCCACCGTCGGTGCGAACAGCAGGCTGCAGCCCGCCTCCGCCAGCAGGGCCGCGTCGCGAGCCTCGTCGCGCGGATAGGCGGCGAAGTCCTCGTGGGGCGCGAACTGGGTCGGGTTGACGAAGAGGCTGGCCACCACGCGCTCGGCCCGGGTTCCCGCCAGGCGCACCAGCGACAGGTGACCCTCGTGCAGGGCTCCCATGGTCGGAACCAGCCCTACGTGCAGTCCGGCGGCCTTCCAGGCCCCGACCTGGACGCGCAGGTCGGCGACGGTGCGGACGATCGGCAGGGGCATCCAACGGCCTCCATGAAGTCGGCGCGCCTTATGGCCGAGGGGCGCTGGGGCGTCCATCCACAGGTGGCGACGATCTGCGCGTTGACGCGCATTATGGCGAGGCGCTCACGTACGAGTGATGTGAGTCGGGCGCATGCCCGGCTTCGAGGGGAGCTACAGATCATGCCGCAGGCCAGCGTCATCGTGGTCGGCAACGAAAAGGGCGGGGCGGGCAAGTCCACCATCGCCATCCACACTGCCACCGCCTTGCTGCACGGCGAGGCCAAGGTCGCGGTGCTGGACCTCGACCTGCGCCAGCAGTCGACGGCGCATTTCTTCGCCAACCGCCGCGCCTGGCTCGACGCCAACGGCGCCACCGCCCCGATGCCCATCGCCACCAGCCTGGACGTCGACCTCGCCAAGGCGAGCGAAGACGAAGCCCTGGCCCGTTTCCAGGACGCCTTCGCCAAGGCCCGCGACGAGGCGGACTTCGTGCTCATCGACACCCCCGGCAGCGACACCGCGACCAGCCGCGCCGCCCACGGCCTGGCCGACCTGATCGCCGCGCCCTCGAGCAGCACGCCGCGCATCAGCGTCGCGCTCGCCACGGCCTGCGCGATCGCGCTGCCGGCGATGGTGATCGTCACCGTCAGCAGCGCCTCGCCCTGCGCGCTGGCCACTGCGTTGCCCGCGAAGATCCCGCCGATACCAATCGTGCCGCTGCCCTGGGCGCCCGCCACCGCGTTGCCGGCGAGCGCCTTGCCGATCTGCAGCAGCGCATCGCCGAGTGCCGCGCCGGTGGCGTTGCCTGTCAGGCGGATGCCCATCAGCAGCGCACCCGAGCCTTGCGCACCGGCCACCGCATTGCCGGCGAGCGGAATCGTCTGCGACAGTGAACCGCTTCCGCCCGCGCTCGCGATCGCGGCACCCGCCAGATTGACGCGCACCGTCAGCGCACCGAGGCCCACCGCCGACGCCACCGCCGCGCCAGTGATGTTGCGCTTGAAGCGCATCGTCGCGGCCGCGCCCAGGCTGACCGGCAGCTCGATCTGCGGCGCCGCCGAGACGCCGAAGATCGAGCCGGCCTCGCTCCATGACTGCACCCAGTGGGCGGCCGTGCCGTTCCACGAGCTGCGGTACTTGCAAGTGAGCGCCATCGCTGCGTTGAATGTCCGCGTTAAATGTCGGTCAGCGTGGCCATGCCTGCGCCGACATTGATGCTCGTTGTCGCGGTGTTGCCGTCGTAGTTCTCGACGATCGCGGAGAGCTTCGTGCCGGGTGTGCCAGAGCCCGGAAGGTCGACGAAGCCGCCGGCCACCGTCACCGAGCCCTGGGCCACCGTCGTGTAGGGCGGCGCGCTGCCGCTGCGCACGACGTAGTTCAGGACCGTGCCGTTCGCCGCGTCCGTTGGCATGCGCCACACGCGCGTGTAGACGAGCAGCGCTGCAGCGCCGACGGCCCTGCCGATCGCCGCGCCACTCAGCGGCGCGTTCACGTTCAGCGCGCCACTGCCGAGTGCCGCCGCGACGGCCGCCACCTGGATGCGCTGCGTCTGCGTCAGCGCGCCCGTGCCAGCAGCTCCCGCCGTTGCGCTTCCCGCGATGTCCACGGTGCCGCCGCCACCGATCAGGCTCGCGTCCCAGGCGCCGATCGACGGCGTCGATGTGCTGCGTGCCGATCCGACGATATCGAGGTCAGCCGTTTCCGTCTGGCGTCGTGTGCCCTGGGTCGCGACACCGTTGCCCGTCTTGAGCCGGAAGTCCTCAGAGCCAGGCGTGACCGACTCGAACACGTTCGTGTCGGTCAGATTGTTCTGCGAGTTCGATCCGCCGCTGGTGTCGTTCGTGCCGTTGAAGCCGCTGCTGCCGGCGAGCGAGCCGCCATTCGGCAGACGGATCGCGGTCGACGTGCCATCCTCGAAGGCGAGGGTATCGACGACCAGACACGCGCCCCACTCGATGAAGATCGCGCCGCGATTGAAGGTATCGCTCGGGCTGTGCAACGTGCAGGCAACGACCTGATCGCCACCGTTCGCGGCGAGGTTGATCGCAGCGCCGTACATCAGGCAGTTGAAGAGCTTGAAGGTGCCGAACGATTGGTTGACGAACGTGCGCGAGTTGTTGCCAGGTATGCACCTGACGATGCAGTTCTTCAGCGTCATCGAGGTGACGCCACTCGGCGCGACAACGCCACCAGCTCCGCCGGCGTTGCTGGCGTGCAGCTGTAGCCCATCGAGCACGCAGTTGTTCGCCTGCAGCGAAAAGACGGACCCTGACCCCGTGTATCTGATCGCCACGCCGTTCGCCGGGTTGTAGCGCAGGGCATTCGACAGCTTGCTCGCGTGATCCTTGAACGAAGAACCCGACACTGGCTTGATCGTGAGGCCGTGCGTCGAGTCGGTCGTGGTGCCCGTGGGGCCGGTGAGTGTCGTGGCGATAACCCACTCGTTATCGGTGCCGCCGCCTTCCTTGTGGATCAGGATTTCGCCCTGATCGCCGTCGCTGACGAAGTTCTTCGAGTTGAAGAAGTTGATCGCGGACTGAATGTCCGTGTAGTCGCCACCAGACGCGCGAACGGTTTTAGTGATCAGCGCCATGTGAGCCCAGTCCTATGGTCGATAGAGCCAGGCACGCTCGGCGCCCATCCCTTGATTTGTGATGAACCAGATCACGCCGTACGCGTCGATCGGGACCATCACGAACTTCGTCAGGCCCGCGCCGGCGAGAATGCTCGGCAGCGCCGCGCGTTGCGTCCACACACCGGCGCTCGTGAGGCGATAGATGAACCCGTCGCTGCACGCGTAGATCCATCCATCGCCGACGGGATCGCGGCAAAGGTGCTGACGCGTCGCGCTCGTTCCGTTCGACCAGGAGAAAGTTCCGGCGGCGCTCGGCTTGCCCGAGGCGTTGCTTTGAATCACTGACGGCGTCGAACCAGCCGACCCATCGGATCGCACCGTGTACGCGTTCGAGCCACCGACGAAGCAGCCGCCCTGGTTGCCGAACGCGCGCGGGTTGAAACTGCACACACTGCTCTGCTCATCACTGCCGATCTCGGTCGGCGTCAGCACAGTGACCAGCGCTCCCGTGGTCGGGTGCACCTCGTGAATCGCCGAGCCGTTGTCTGACCCGCGAAGGCCGCGAATCCACAGGCGATCACGAGACGGGATGTAATCCATCCCCGCGTCCCAGCCGTAGCTCGAAGGCTCGCCGCTGCTGTAGGTGAGCTTTGTCCAGGCGCCGGTGGTCAGGTTCTTGACGTAGATCGCGCGCTGGAATTTCTTCTTGAAGAATCGGCGCCCAGTCACGTCGATGCAATTGCCGTCGTACATGTGGCCGCTGCCGTCGTCGCTCGTTCCCTCGCCTCCAGCGGTCCAGCCGCGCACCACCGACCAGGTGTTCGAATCCTCGTCATAGATCGCGTGCGTGTTGATCGGCGTGCTGGCAACGCTGCCCTCGGCGCCAGTGCCAGCCCACATGACCTTTCTCGCTTGCGAGTCGTAGCAGCCCTTGCCGGCCCAGTCGATCGCCGTTTTCTTGCCGTCCGGACCCGCCCCGGTCGTCATGTCGATGTCGCCGCTGTTCGACTGACCGTCCTCTGTCGGATCGACGAGCGTGCCGGTGAAGGGGTGCGCAGCCCGCGTGCTCAGCCCGCCACCAGTGAACGCGCGGAACGTGTTGCTCGACGTGGCCTGCGCTTCCTGCTGAAGCACCGAGACCGCGAGCGTGGCCGATGCGCTCGCACCTGCAACCGCGCTGCCCGCCAGCGCCTTGCTGACCGATGCCTGCGCGGCCGCGACGGCACTCGCGATCGCCGCGCCGGCCAGGCCCACTGCAACGCTCTGGTCGCCGCACACCGCAGGCGTGCGCCCCTCGATCACCGCGCCACGATCAGGCGAGGCGCCACTGAAGCCGTCGGTGATGTTCGCGATCTCGACGCCGCTGTTCTTCGGCGCAGTCGATGCCGCGAGGATCGGATAGGCGGCGCCGGTGTACTCCGTCTTGGCGTCCGAACCAGGCAGCGTGATCGTCGTGGTCCACGGGTTGCTGACCGTGATGTTGTCGTTGAACATCTTCGCGGTCTGGCCGGAAAAGACCGGCGCGCACGCGGGCATTGCAGCCTTCGCCGCTGCGAGGTTCGCGCCACTGAAGCCGCCCGTGTTGTTGTGGGGCATGCGGAACCCACGGTCTGGGAACCAGCTGTTGTGCGTCCAGTCCATCGTCGAATAGGCAGGCCGCGCGTCCGAACTGCCGTTATCCAGCCGCAACGTGTGGTTGCCTGAGTAGGTGCTGGCGCCGCGATAGACGTGCAGGTTGTTCCGGTAGCCGAACGAGTTTTGCGGACCGTTCGACGGCTGATACCAGGCGTTCATGTCGCCGGTCGGCGGATCGCCCGCGCCGTTGTCGTCGTTGACCGGTCCCGCGAGGATCGTGTTGTTGTAGACGAAGTGGCCGCTATTGGTCGAGTTCCACTTGTGCGTGCGCGCGCGCAGCAGGTTCACATAGATGTTGCGCGCGAAGATGATCGGACCGCAGTAAATCGGATCGCACGAGGTTGCATTGACCGCGTTGTAAATTCGGTTGTCGTACCAGGTGCAGTTGCGTCGGCCGTGGTCAGCTTCGATCGGGTCGTCGCACGAGTTGCGCACTTCGTTTCGGTAGTAGTGGACGCTGTTGGAGTCGCACTCACCACCCCCGAAGTGCTCGGCGAACGAGAAGGTGTCGCCGAAGCCCTTGAGCGTGTTCTGAAACCCACAGTTGCCGCGCCCAGGAATCTTGATGCCGGGATCGTTCCAAGTGATATTCGAGTACAGAAACGAGTCTTGCCAGAGGTTGTTGCCGATCGCGGTGTTGTCGTAGACCAGCCAGCCTTGGTTGTACTGGCCGGTGTCGGTCGGATGGCGGCTACCGAGCATGCTCACGAAGGAGTCGATGCCGGTGGCGGTGATGTTGCGGATCGTGATGTAGCTCTGAATGAAGGTGTTCGATGACGGCGCGAACGCCTCTTGAATCGTCTGCGTCGGGCTGACGCCGTCGCCATCAATGCCGCCACCCTGCAGCGTCATGTTCTCGATGATGAGATGCGAGCACTCGTTCATCGTGAAGAAGCGCCCGTCGACGCCAGTGCGCGTGAGGACCGTACCCGTGCGCGACGCACCGCGGATGTAGATCGGGTTTGCGGCCGACCCGGCGCGCTCGATCTGGAAGCCGTTGGTCGGCACCGCGTAGGTGCCGGCCGCGAGCGTCAGCACGTCGCCAGGGTTCAGCCCAGCGAGCTGCGAGATGAACGTGGCCTGGCTGTTCGCGGTCTTGAGCGAGCCCGAGCCAGAGATGGCAGCCGGACCCGGCAGCGCGCGCGTCGTGTGCGTCAGGTTCTTGACGACGTTCGAGGCGCCCTCGGTGACGGTGACCTCGACGTCGTACGATTGACCAGGCAGCAGGTCGATGATGACCCACGCGAAGCCGTCCTCGATCGGGTCCGGCCCCCACTTGATGTCGTTAGCCGTATTCCACAAGTCGGGCCGAATCCGATAGAGCGGGTGTCCCGTGATCCAGGTGCCCGATGACGAGAGCTTGTATCGGCACGTCGCCGTCGCCGACTGTGCGACCGTTCCGGTGGTCGGCAACCAAAGCGAGATCTGCTCCGGCGTCGGTGGTCCGTCGCTTACCAGCGAGCCGACGGCGATCGCGCCGCTGGAGTTCGTCAGCGTCGCAGATCCGCTCGCGCCGCCGAGCGCTGCCGCCTGCAGGCGCTGCGCCTGCGTCATGGCGGCCACCGCCTGCGCGGTCGCGATCGCGGCAGCGGTCAGTCGCTGCGCTTGGAACAGCGCCGCCGAGCCCTGGGCGCCTGCGGTCGCGTTACCAGCGACCGGCTGCAGGCCGATAAAGTCGACGTCCCCAGACGCGCCGAGTGCGGCATGGAGCCGCACTCGAGGCCACGCGCGAACGCGAAAGACCATCGCAGCCGCCTACGGGAACACCAGCGCGAACGTCAGGCCCACGCACTCGGCCTCGATGTCGTCGACGTCGATCGTGATGTCGGTCAGCTCGAGGTCCGCGCCGCTGAGAGGTAGCCCCACGGAACCCGCCAGCTTCACGCCGTTGTTGCGGTCGCGAATCTGCGTTTTCGCGACGGTGCCTGCGGTGATCGACGTGTCGGAGGCGATCGCGTTCGCAGCCGCCACGGGATTGCCCGAGACGATCGCCGCCGCACCGAAGGCCGGATTCGCGAACTGCATCTGCGCCAGCTCGGCGTCGGCCGCCGTCAGCAGACGAAAATCGCCGTTCGCGTCCGTGCTGCCGTTGTTGATCCTGGCCAGGCCGCCATCGAGGCAGCCCGTCTTGAAGTCGTCAGACGCTGCCCACGTCATGCGTGCGC
>JBOHKZ010000129.1:0-3375 GCA_050729355.1 Phenylobacterium sp.
GGCGCCGGGCGCGGCGCGCGGCCGCCTTTGCCGTGAGCTCCGCCTTCAATGATCATGATCAGCTGCGAGCCGAAGGCCGAGGGACGCCCCGTACCCGGACGCGCGGGTCCGGAACGGCCGCCGCCGACAAGGAAGTTGCCGGTGCGCATCGGAGCGGTCGGCGTCAACTCGGCGGCGCCGGTCTTGCGCAGCGCCAGCGACAGCTTGCCGAGATCGGCGGCCACGGCCAGTTTCTGGGCGTCCTGCACCGAAACCTCGAGCGTCGCGGTGCTGGGGCTCGCCGGCTTGTTGGCCACGAGGTCGGCGTTCAGGTCGACGCCCAGCACGCGGATGTTCTGGATCACGACCTCGGAGATGTAGTTGCGGGTCGCGCCTTCCGGCGTCAGGTCGCGGGTCAGCACCACGTCGACCCGGTCGCCCGGCAGGGCGTGGCCGCCGACGCCGGTGACGTCGGACACCTTGATCGTGTAGGCGCGGAAGCCGTCGGCGATCTCGACCGCCACCGAAGACCGCGCGCCGGGGCCGGAAAGCTTCGAAGGCAGCAGCAGCTCCTTCGCGGCGATCTGGGTAAGAGCGACGGGCGCGCCGCCGTTATCCTGGGCCAGCACCTGCTCGATGGTGGTGAAGGCCCCGGTCGGCACGGCGTTAGCCGGGACGTGCAGGATCGTGACCTTGCCCGGATCGAGCCGGTCGCCGAATTTCAGGTCGCTCTTGGCGACGACCACCGGCACGCCAGCCACCGGCTGTTGCGCCAGGATGGCGGTCTTGGAATGCCCTGCGTTCGGCAGGACGGCCTTGGCGACGAACAGGGCCGCTAGGCCCAATACGGCGGACGCGCCAAGACTGACGATGGTGACTACCCGCATCTGTTCAACGATCCCGCGCAAAAAAGCGTTCTAGACCGTGATGGGTACCGGGCTTGGCCTTGCGATATCCCCAACAAACGAGGTGAATTACCCGTCAAGGATTGTGAACGGCTCCTCGCCGAGGCCGCTGGCGAGGCGTTCGAAATCGTCTAGGGTTGCCGCGCCGCTCCGTCCGACAGGGCCAACCTCAGCGGCGGAAACCCGAACCCTGGGAGAAGACGACGATGAGAATGCGCCGGTTGGGGAACTCTGGCCTGAAGGTCAGCGAGGTGGGCCTGGGCTGCAATAATTTCGGCATGCGGATCGATCAGCAGGCGACGCAGGCCGTCGTGGACGCCGCGATCGAGGCCGGCATCACGCTATTCGACACCGCCGACGTCTACGGCGCGACACAGTCGGAGGTGTTCCTGGGCAAGGCGCTGGGCAAGCGCCGCCACGAGATCGTGCTCGCTACCAAATTCGGCATGCAGATCGGCGACGACAAGAGCCGCTCCGGGGCCTCGCGCCGCTGGATCATGCGCGCGGTGGAGGACAGTTTGTCGCGGCTGGGCACCGACTACATCGATCTCTACCAACAGCACCGCTACGACCCCGAGACCCCGATGGATGAAACCCTGCGGGCGCTGGACGACCTCGTTACCCAGGGCAAGGTCCGCTACATCGGCAACTCCAACTTCACGGGCTGGCAGGTCGCCGACGCCGACTGGACGGCCGCCGGCGCCACCCGGTTCGTCTCGGCTCAGAACCTGTTCTCGCTCCTGGAGCGCAAGGTGGAGCATGAGGTGCTGCCGTCCTGCGAGCACTTCGGGCTGGGTTTCCTGCCCTTCTTCCCGCTGGCCTCGGGCCTGCTCAGCGGCAAGTACAAGCGCGGCGAGAAGCCGCCGGAGGGCACCCGGCTGGCGGCCTGGGGCTCTCGCGGCGCCGCGGCGCTGAGCGACCGCAACTTCGACAAGGTCGAGAAGCTGACCGCCTGGGCCGAGGAGCGCGACCACACCATCCTGGAACTCGCCTTCGCCTGGCTGCTGGGCCACGACGTGGTGTCGTCGGTGATCGCCGGCGCGACCTCGCCGGAACAGGTGAAGACCAACG
Source organism: Phenylobacterium sp. (assembly GCA_050729355.1). GTDB lineage: Bacteria > Pseudomonadota > Alphaproteobacteria > Caulobacterales > Caulobacteraceae > Phenylobacterium. Next base: position 1,956 of record JBOHKZ010000129.1, read on the forward strand.
CCGCGGCCGGCGACTGGCAGCTTTCGCCCGAAGAGGTGAAGGAGGTCGGCGAGCTGATCGCCTGATCCGGAAATGTATGACCTCCTGAAAGGCCTGCGCGTCGTGGAAGGCTCGGCGTTTGTCGCCGCGCCGACCTGCGGCCTCTACCTCGCCCAGATGGGCGCCGAGGTGATCCGCTTTGACTCGATCGGCGGCGGCCCGGATTTCCGCCGCTGGCCGCTCGCCGAGAACGGGTCGAGCCTCTACTGGGAGGGGCTGAACAAGGGCAAGAAGTCGATCGCTATCGACCTCGCCAGCGCCCAGGGCCGCGAAATCGCCCAGCGCCTGGCCGCCGCGCCCGGCGACGAGGGCGGCCTCTTCGTCACCAACTTCCCGGTGGACGGCTTCCTGTCCTACGAGGCGCTGAAGAAGCTCCGCGACGACCTCATCTGCGTGCGGGTCATGGGCTGGGCGGACGGCTCCCAGGGGATGGACTACACGATCAATTCGGCGCTCGGCCTGCCGCTGATGACCGGGCCGGCGGACGATGCTCGGCCGGTGAACCACGTGCTGGCGGCCTGGGACCTCCTCACCGGCGCCTATTGCGCGTTCGGCCTGGTCTCGGCGCTCCTGGCGCGGATGCGCACCGGCCAGGGCCGTGAGCTGCGGGTCCCGCTCTCCGACATCGGCGCGGCGACCATGGCCAATCTGGGCTTCACCGCCGAGGCGATGCTGACCGGACGCCAGCGGCCGCGCATGGGCAACGACATCTTCGGCGCCTTCGGCCGCGACTTCACCACCCTCGACGGCCAGACCCTCATGCTGCTGGCGATCACCCCAAAGCAGTGGTCGAAGGCGCTGGAGGCGCTTGGCATCGCGGCCGACGTGGCGACGCTGGAGGCTGAGCTCGGCGTCTCGTTCGCCAAGGACGAGGGGCTGCGGTTCATCCACCGGGCCAGGCTCTATCCGTTGTTCGAGCGAGCGTTCGCGCAGCGCACGGCGACCGAGCTGGCGCCGGCCTTCGACGCGGGCGGGGTGACCTGGGGCGCCTACCAGCCGCTGGAGGCGGCGCTGGACGATCCACGCCTCTACAAGGGCAATCCGTTGTTCGCGAATATCCGCCACCCCAGCGGGCTAAGCTATCCCGCGCCCGGCGCCATGGCGACGATCCCGCAGGATGTGCGGGCGGACGCGCGGCCCGCGCCGAGGCTTGGTCAGCATACGGACGAGGTGCTCGCCGAGGTGCTCGGCATGTCCGGCGGCGAAATCGCGAAGCTTCACGACGACGGGGTCGTGGCGTCCTAGCGAAAGCTGACCCACCAAAACCTTCGTCATCCTCCGGTCGCGCAAAGACGCGATCCGGGGGACCCAAGCCGACTCGCAAGTCCTGCCCTTCAGCTTGGGTCCCCCGGATCAGCTTTCAGCTGACCGGAGGATGACG
>JBOHKZ010000130.1:0-4494 GCA_050729355.1 Phenylobacterium sp.
CCCAGCACCACCGCCGCTGGAAGGCCGAGGGCCGCCGCGAGCCGCTGCCCGCCTGCGCGGTCATCGGCGCCGACCCCGGCACCATCCTGGCCGCCGTGACGCCCGTCCCCGAGACCCTCTCCGAGTACCAGTTCGCCGGCCTGATGCGGGGCGCCAAGGTCGAGCTCGTCCCGGCCAAGACCGTGCCCCTGATGGTCCCCGCCAACGCCGAGATCGTCATCGAAGGCCACGTCCTGCTGGACGACTATGCCGACGAGGGGCCGTACGGCGACCACACCGGCTACTACAACAGCGTCGAGAAATTCCCGATCTTCCAGGTCAGCGCGATCACCATGCGCAAGGACCCAATCTACCTTACCACCTTCACCGGCCGCCCGCCGGACGAGCCCAGCGTGCTCGGCGAGGCGCTGAACGAGGTCTTCATTCCCCTCCTGCGCCAGCAGTTCCCGGAGATCGTCGACTTCTGGCTGCCGCCCGAAGGCTGCTCCTACCGCATCGCCGTGGTCTCGATGAAGAAGGCCTACGCCGGCCACGCCAAGCGCGTGATGATGGGCGTCTGGAGCTACCTTCGCCAGTTCATGTACACCAAGTGGGTGATCGTCGTGGATGACGACATCGACGCGCGCGACTGGAAGGACGTCATGTGGGCGATCTCCACCCGCATGGACCCGGCCCGCGACATCACCGTCGTCGAGAACACGCCGATCGACTACCTGGACTTCGCCTCGCCGGAGAGCGGGCTGGGCTCGAAGATCGGCCTCGACGCCACCAACAAGTGGCCGCCCGAAACCAAGCGCGAATGGGGCCAGCTCCTGGGCATGGACCGGGCGACCATCGATGCGATCACCGAGAAGTGGGCGAGCCTCGGCCTCCCCGGCGACGGCAGGCCGCTCGACTGACTTGCAGCGTTTGGCGAACCGCGCGCAACTGCGCCGTCGACGGGGAGTAGCGTATGGAAATCTCGGCATCGGCGCACGCCGCCGCCCTCTGGGTCGGCCTGCATCTGATCCTGCTGCTGGTGCTGTCGGTGCTGGTGGTCCGCCAGCGGCGCAGCCATGGCGTGGCGCTCGGCGACGCCGACATCCCGCAACTCACCCAGGCGGTCCGCGCGTTCGGCAACGCCACTGAATATGTGCCGGCCGGCCTCATCGCCATCGCCGTCCTCGCCATGGTGGGCGCGCCGCCGCCGGTCGTGCACGCCACGGGTTTCATCCTGCTGGTCGGCCGTATCGCCCACGCCGTGGGCCTCTCGCGCAGTGGGGGCGCCTCGCTGCCCCGCGCCATCGGCGTCGTGCTGACCTGGCTCGCCTACATCCTGGGCGCGGTGTCGCTGGTGTTCTACGCGATCCCCTGAGCCGGCCCCCAGAGCGCTCCCTGAGACGCTCCGTCGCTTGTGGGAAGCCGTCCGCTCGGCCATATGGCCGTGATGGACGTAAACCTGCTGAATGACATCGTCGCCGCCGCATTGAAGGCCGGCGCGGATGCGGCCGAGGCCGTGGGCGCCGAGCGCCGCGCCCTGGCCGTCAACGTACGCAACGGAGCCCTTGAGGAAGTCGAACGCGAGGAGTCGCGCGATCTGGGCCTGCGGGTCTTCGTCGGCCAGCGGCAGGCCAGCGTGTCCGGCTCCGACGTCAGCGCCGAAGCCCGCGCCAAGCTCGTGGAGCGGGTCGTCGCCATGGCCCGCCTGGCGCCTGAGGATCCCTACGCCGGTCTCGCCGACCCTGAGCGCCTGGCGCGCGGTCCCTTGCCCGACCTCGACCTCTACGACCCAGCCGAACCGGCGCCCGAAGCGCTTGAGGAACGGGCGCGGACCGCCGAGGCGGCCGCTCGCGCGGTCCCCAAGGTGACCAACTCAGACGGCGGCTCGGCCTCCTGGTCGTCGTCGCAGTGGCGCATGGTCACCAGCGCGGGCTTCTCGGGCCTGCACCGCGCCTCCGGATTCTCCATCAGCGCCTCGGCGATCGCCGGCGACGGCGACGGCATGGAGACCGGCTATGACGGCCGCTCCGTGCGCTGGCAGTCCGACCTGCCGCAGGCCGCAGGCATCGGGACCGAAGCCGGCGCCCGCGCCGCGGCCCGGCTGGGCGCGCGCAAGATCGCCTCGACCACGGCCCCGGTGATCTTCGAAAATCGCCTCGCCGCCTCGCTGCTGAGCCCGCTGATCGGCGCGATCTCCGGCCCGTCCATCGCGCGCGGCACCTCATTCCTGAAGGACAAGCTGGGCCAGCCGGTCTTCGCCAAGGGCGTCCGCGTCACCGACGACCCGCATCGCCTGCGCGGCCTCGGCTCCTCGCCGTTCGACGACGAAGGGGTCCAGAACGGCCCGGTCAGCCTGATCGAGGACGGCGTGCTGACCACCTGGCTGCTGAACTCGTCGTCGGCGCGGCAGCTCGGCCTGGCGACCACCGGCCACGCCTCGCGCGGCCTCGCCGGACCCCCGGGCGTCGGCCCCTCGAACCTGACGCTGCAACCGGGCGCGCGCACCCGCGCCGAGCTGATGGCCGACGCCAAGGCGGGCCTGGTCATCACCTCGATGTTCGGCCCCTCGCTGAACGGCAACACTGGCGACTGGTCGGTCGGCTGCTCGGGCTTCTGGTTCGAAGACGGCGAGATGGCCTATCCGGTCAGCGAGATCACCGTGGCCGGCAACCTGATCGACATCTACGCGCGCCTGGTTCCCGGCTCCGACCTGGAGATCCGCGGCGCCTCCAACGCGCCGTCGATCCTGGTCGACGGCCTGGCTGTCGCGGGGAAATGACCGTCGCCGCCATCCTCGAAACCACCGACCTGGAGCTGATCGTCGACGCCGCGCACGAGGCCGGCGAACTGGCCGGGGTGCTGCGGCGGCGCGGCCTGGAAATCGAGTACAAGGCCGGCGACTCGACGCCGGTCACCAACGCCGACCTGGCCGCCGACGCCCTGCTCACCGAGCGCCTCCGCACCGCGCGCCCGGAGTATGGCTGGCTCTCCGAGGAAACCGCCGACGACCCCGACCGGCTGGCCCGCAGGAGGCTGTTCGTCGTCGATCCGATCGACGGCACGCGGGCGTTCCTGAACGACAAGCCCTGGTGGGCGGTCTCCATCGCGGTCGTGGAAGGCTCCCGGCCCACGGCCGGCGTGGTCTTCGCCCCGCAGCTTGCGGAAACCTACGCCGCCGCAGCCGGCGCGGGCGCGACCCTGAACGGCCGGCCGATCCACGCCAGCGCGACGACGGTGCTGGAGGACAGCGGCATGGTCGCCGACCCCAGGCTCTTCACCCTGCCCCGCTGGCGCGAGCCCTGGCCGCCGATGCGCGTGGCGCAGCGCAACTCCACCGCCTACCGCATGTGCCTGGTAGCCAGCGGCGCGTTCGACGCCGCGGTGACCCTGATGTCGAAGCACGACTGGGACCTGGCCGCCGCCGACCTGATCGCCGGAGAGGCGGGCTGCTTCGTTGGCGACGCCAGCGGCGCCGCCTTCGTCTACAATGGGGTGAGACCGGTGCAGGCGAACCTGATCTGTGCGGCGCCGGGCCTTGCGCCATTGATCCTGGAGCGCGTCTCGCATATTGCGGCGCCAACCTGATCGTTTCAGTCGTTACGAAAGCCGGCCATGCCCCAGAAACAGCTCCTGCACCTGGTGATCGGCGGCGAGTTGAAGGCCCTTGAGGGCCCCGCCGAATTCAAGGACCTGAAGAGGGTCGACTTCGTCGGCGCCTTCCCGAACTACCAGGAGGCGCTGGCCGCCTGGCGGGGCAAGGCCCAGTCGACGGTGGATAACGCGCTGGCGCGCTACTTCATCATTCACGCGCACAAGCTGCTCGATCCTCACGCCGAGGACGAGGATCACGACCACTAGGCAGACGCCTCAGGCTCGGCCGAGTTCTTCCAAAAGCGCGCCATCGCGCCAGACCTCGACGATGCTGCAGCTTGCGTGCTCCTTGAGCAGCCACTGGGCGCGCCGGCGCACGTCGGGGAGGTTTTCGGCAGCCATCAGGTCGACAACGGACGCAATGCCGTCCCCACGCACGCCGAGGAGCGTGAAGACCTCGCCCATCGGTTCCAATGCTTGGGGGATTTCAACCATGGCCAAGCTAACCATGATCTAGCTCGGACGTCTGTCCGTTAGATTACTTAAGGTCGATCACTCTCGCTTGAGCAGGCGCTCGGTGACCAGGCTTCCCCACATGTTCGCGCGGAAGTCCGCCTTCATGCCGGCGGGATCGTAGAGCGGGCTCTCGACCCACTCCAGGAACGACATCCCGGCAGGCTCGCCCTCATCGAGGTAGCGCTCGAAGGTGTAGTCCAGCACCCCGGTCTTGCCCTGCCTCACATGCAGGTAACGCAGGTGCAGCTGTTCCAGCGCCTCGCGGATCGTCTTGCCCTTCCGGAAGTGCATGTAGAGCACGCTCATGATGCCGGCCCGGTCCGCCCCGGACTTGCAGTGCATCAGCGCCGGGTATTCCAGCGTCTCGAAGAGCCGCTTGGCGCCCAGCACACGGTCGCGGCTCGGCAC
>JBOHKZ010000131.1:0-10675 GCA_050729355.1 Phenylobacterium sp.
GCGAAGCGGAGACCCGGGATCGAGGGTCGCTGCAGTGCGTCCGCTCTGGGTCCCGGATCGGCCTTCGGCCGTCCCTCAAAGTTTCGCGTTTCTCGCCTCAGGCGTGGTGTAGAGCGCGCTGGCGGGCGCGGCGGCGCAACCACATCACGATGCCCGTGACGCCCAGGACGGCGGGCGCGACGCCGGCCAGGAAGATGATGCTCTGCCAGACGACGCCCATCTCGCCGCCGTCGTGGATGCGCCGCATCCAGCGCGACAGGGGATCGGGGCGGCCTTCGCCGCCGCCGGCCGGACCACCCGGGCCCGCGCCCTGGCCGCCACGCCTGGCCTTCTTGATCTCACCCGTCGCATCGAGCACCTGAACCGTCGCTGGTTCCTTGGCGCCCGGCGTCTTGAGCTGGATGCGCCAGGCGGGATCCTTGCCGGCGGTCGGGGTCGAGACCGTCGTGATTGATGCGCCCGGCTTTTCGGCGAGAGCTTTCGCGACCGCGGCGTCCACGGCGGTCGTCGGATGCCCGATTGGCGGCGGGGTCGAGCGGCCGCCCGGCCGCACGGGGGGCGGCGGCGCGCCAAACAGCGCGTGGCTGGTCTGCGGGAACGAGATGTAGACCCCGGTCAGCGACAGCACCGCCAGCGGCAGGCACAGCCAGAAGCCGATGGTGTGGTGCAGGTTGAAGAGGGTCGAGGCGCCGCGCCGCCAGCGCAGGCCCTTTACGAAGCCCGCGTGCCTGGGCCACCACAGCCATAAGCCCGTGGCGCTGGAGACGAACATCGCCCAGCCCAGCCACCCCACGACCTTGCGGCCGACACCCGGGACCAGCAGGTTGCCGTGCAGCTGGTGGGTGATCATGGTGAAGGTCTTGGCCACCTCGCCGCTGGACAGCAGCTTGGCGGTCGGCGGGTCGATCCAGGCGTTGAGCGTCCTCGGCCGTCCGCCGGGGCCGGGCGGTCCGGCCAGCCGGCCCACCGCCACCACCGGGTCGCCGGCCTTCTGCGGCAGGCGCAATTGAGTGAGCGCCGCGCGCCCGGCAAAGGCGCTCTCGGCGGTCGCCGCATAGGCCCCGATCGGCTGCGACGCCTCCGGCCCGGAGACCGCATAGCGGTCGGCGTAGAGCGCGTGGTCCAGCGCGTCGTGCCAGACCAGGATCGAGCCTGAGACGCTGAGCGGGATCAGCACCACCATCAGCCCGACGCCAATCCACAGGTGCACGTCCAGCCAGAGGCGGCGCAGACGTGCGAGGGGCGAGTGGGTCATGAGGCATCCAGGCTGAGCTGTTCGAGCATTCTTGCTAATGCGAGCTATTCGCAAAAACAAGGCCCAACCGCCGGCAACCCGACCGCCGGTTGCGTGTTCCACAAAGGTAGCCCCGCCGAGGTCAGCCGATGCCTGTTTCCGCCACCTTCGAACTCATCCGGCCATTCCTCCTGCTGGCGGCGGTGGCGTTCATGATCGGCTTCGTCAGCTGCCTGGTTCTCTCCGGGCCGACCGCGTCCGCACAGGCGCACCCGAACGCACAGCCCGCCGTGGTTTCGGGGCCGGCGTCCGATGACTGGAACCTGCCGAAGCGGATCTAACCGCCGCGCGCCACGAACCAGCCGTTGCGGAAGCCCTGGTCCGCCTTGCCATAGAGGAACGGTTGGCCTTCCGGCGTCGTGAACCGCCCGCCGGCGGCTTCCAGCACGGCCTGGCCCGCGGCGGTGTCCCACTCCATGGTCGGCCCGTGCCGCGGGTAGATGTCGGCCGTCCCCTCGGCGATGCGGCAAAGCTTGATCGAGCTGTCCATCGGCTCGCGCAGGTGGAAGCCGTATTCCTCAGCCAGCTTGTCCGCCGTTTCCGGCTTCATGGTATGGCTGATCAGCGCCACGGCCGCGTCCTGCGGCCAGGGGCGCACGTGGACGGCGTGGGCCGGGCCGACGCCCGTTCGCTTCATGACGCCGGAACCGGAGGTGTACCAGACCTCGCCCGACGGCGGCGCACACACGGCCCCCGCCACCGGCCGACCGTTCTCGATCAGGCCGATGTTGACCGTGAAGTTCGGATCGCCGCGCACGAAGGCCTTGGTTCCGTCGAGGGGGTCGACCAGGAAGAAGCGGGGCCCGATCTCTTCCGGCGCCCCGAACTCGCTGGCGTCTTCCTCCGAGACCACGGGAATGTCCGGGAAGTGTTCGGCCAACGCCTTCAGGATCAGCGCTTCGCCGCGCTTGTCGGCCTCGGTCACCGGGCTCTCGTCGGCCTTGTGGGTCACCTCGAGGCCTGACCGCCACAAGGGCAGGATCAGCCCCGCCGCCGCCTCGCAGATTTCGGCCAGCTTCGGCCCGATATCGTTCATTGTCTTCATGCTCTCGGGTCGTCGCCAACATAGGTCAGCCGTACGCGGGCTGAATCGATCACTTGCTTGCCCGCATGCTCGAAGTTCACCGTCACCTTGGCGCCGGCCACCGACTGCACCTGCCCCAGGCCCCAGTCCGGGGCTTGCGGATGGCGCACCAGGACACCGGGCTCCAGGAAAGGATCGGCATGGGGATGCATCGGCGGCTGTCTTAGGGTCCCCAGCCGGTTTTCCAAAGATTCAAATCAGCCCAAGGTCCCGGTCATGACGGACATGCCCGAACCTCCTGCCGCCGACGCGACGAAACCCGCCTACCGCGCAGCGGAGATCGCAGCCTATCTGGCGGCGCGCATGTGCCATGACTTCATCAGCCCGGCGAGCGCCATCGTTTCGGGGCTGGACCTCCTGGAAGACCCCTCCGCACAGGACATGCGCGACGACGCCATGAGCCTGATCAGCGCCTCGGCGCACAAGCTCGCCGAACAGCTGGCCTTCAGCCGCGTGGCGTTCGGCGCTTCGGCGTCGGCCGAGACCTTCGATGTCCGCGACCTGGAGAAACTGACGCGCGGCGTGTTCGGCCACATGCGCGCCGAGCTCGATTGGGCGGTCGAGACCCCGGCGGTGAACAAGCCCACGGCCCGGGCGCTGCTGAACCTCTCGCAGATCGCAGGCGGCGCGCTGCCGACCGGCGGGGTGGCCCGGGTCCGCGCCGTGCAGGAGTCGGCCTCCACGGCCATCGCGATCGAGGCGACGGGCCCGCGCGCGCGCCTGCGGCCCGAAGTTCTGGCCGGTCTGCGCGGCGAAGGTCCAGGCGAGGGCCTGCATGGCCATTGGGTGCAAGCCTACTACATCCACCTGTTCCTGACCGACGCCGGTGGGCGGGTGTTCGTGGACCTCGGCGATGACAAGGTGACCTTCGCGGCCACCATACCGAGCTGAGCGGCCTCACACGGCGGCGGCGCTACCAGCCGTTAACCATCCGCACGCGACAACGGGCCTCCAAGAAATGGGAGCCCGCGGGCGTGAAGACCTGCCTCGTCGTCGACGACAGTCGCGTCATCCGCAAGGTGGCCAGGCGGATCCTTGAGGACCTCGGTTTCGAGGTCGCCGAGGCGGCCGACGGCGCCGATGCGCTGGCCTGGTGCGCCACGGCCATGCCCGACGTCATCCTGCTCGACTGGAACATGCCCGGCATGACCGGCCTCGAGGTGCTGCGGCGCCTGCGCCAGGAACCGGGCGGCGACGCCCCACGCGTGGTGTTCTGCACCGTCGAGAACGAGCTCGACCGCATACGCGAGGCCCTCGCGTTCGGCGCCGACGAATACATCATGAAGCCGTTCGACGGCGACATCGTCGCCGGCAAGCTGGCGCTGGCGGGCGCGCTGTGACCCCGCAGGATCGCCTGGACGTGGCCTTGTTGTGCGCCGAGCGCGCCGGTCTCCGGGTCGATCCCGAAAAGGAATACATGCTGGAGAACCGCCTGGGGCCAGTGGCCCGCCGCGAGGGGTTCGGGTCCATCTCCGACATGCTGCAGGCCGTGCGCGACCGCGACGACCAGCGACTGGCCTGGGCGGTGGTGGAAGCCATGTCGCCCGCCGAATCCGCCTTCTTCCGCGATCCTCCGAGCGTCGAATTGGCGGTCGCCCAGGCGTTGACCGACCTCGCTCGCCGGCGAGACGGCGCGACCCTCCGGATCTGGGTCGCCGCGTGCGGCGCGGGCCAGGAGGTCTACTCCGCGGCCATGCTGCTCGACGAGCAGGCCCCGGTCGGCGTGACGATCGACCTCTGCGCGTCGGACCTGTCGGACCGTCGGCTGGAGAAGGCCCGCAGCGGCGTGTACAGCCAGTTCGAGGTCCAGCGCGGCCTGCCGGCGCAGCGACTTGTGCGGCACTTTGAAAAACGTGACGACAGCTTCGTGGTCGCCCAACGGCTCCGCCAGATGGTGCGGTGGCGGCGGGTGAACCTGCTGGAGGACCTCAGCCCGCTGGGTCCCTTCGACCTGGTGTTCTGCCGCAACGTCGTGGGCGGCATGCTGGACGTCGCCAGGGCGCGGGTGCTCGACAATCTCAAGAAGGTCCTGACGCCGGACGGCTATCTCGTCCTGGGGATCGCAGACCCGGCCGGGGACCTGGACATCCTGCCGGGCCAGCCGGGGATTTATCGCGACCAGGCGGGGCGGCGCGCCGCCTGAGGCATGGAAAAGGCCCCGCCGCGACGCGACGGGGCCTTGGATTCGTAGCTCTGCCCTAAGGCTAGTGCTTGGCGTCTTCGGCGGTGTGTTCGACCGCCTTGCCCGCTGAGCTGACGTCCTTGCCGGCGCCAGAGACGGTGTTGCACGCGGTGACCGTCAGGCTGGCGGCCAGGACCGCCAGGATCATAAGCTTACGCATAGGGGATTCTCCTCGAGTTCAATCTCGCGCCCCTCAAACGGCTCAAGCTGCAGCTTGGTTCCCTTTGCCGGCTCGGGCCGGGCGAGGCGCCTCGGCCGCAGGCGTCGGGAAGATCAGGCGCGCCGTAATCCCGCCCTCCGCGTTGCGCACCAGCTCGGAGCGACCGCGAAGCTGTTTGGCGAAGGCGGTCATCAAGGTGCGCCCGACGCCCGAGCTGACAAGTGCGTCCTCGGCGGCCTCGCCGTCGTCGGAAATCTCCAGCTCGGCCTCCTCGCCGCGCACAGTGAAGTTCACCTTCAACATGCCGCCGCGGCCGGCGAACGCGTGCTTCTGGGCGTTGGTGATGGCTTCCACGGCGAACAGCGCCAGCGGAGCCAGGCGATCGGGATCGATGACCAGGGCGTCGACCGAAAGCTCGGTCTGCACGCCCGGGCCGCGAAGCATCTCGGCGGAGACCAGCTGCGCGGTCAGCTCCTCCAGGAAGGGCCGCAGGTCCACGCGCCGGAGGTCCGGGCCCTGGTAGAGCGCGCGGTAGATCAGGGCGAGGGCGGTGATCCGCTGGCGCGTGTCGGACATCGCCGCGCGTGCGGCCGGGTCGCTCAGCGCGCGCTGCTGCATGTTCAGCAGCGAGGAGATGATCTGCAGGTTATTCTTCACCCGGTGGTGGATCTCGCGCATCAGCTCGTCCTTCTGGGCGAGGCTGTCGCGCAACGAGGCGTCGCGGCCGACGATGGCGTCGGCCATCTGCTCCAGGGTCTCGGCCAGGTCGCGGATCTCCGGGGGCATCTGGTCCGACTGCACGGGCCGCACGCTCAGCCGGCCGCGGGCGTAGAGGGCGGCGATCCTTTGCAGATAGGCGATCCAGCGGATCACCACCCGCTCGCTCACCGCGGTCACCGCCACCAGGGCCAGGATGAAGGTCAGCAGCGGGAAGATGATGCCGGAGAGCGGGTTCAGCCACGCCCAGGACAGCAGGCTGGGCGAGCGGGCGGAGAGCACCACATAGACCTCGTCGCCGGCCACCGGGGCCGCCGAATAGACGCGGCGCTGATCGCCGGCGTCGCGGCCGTACCAGACGTGCGCGGTCCGCCAGTCCCGGGGGAGGCCCCCGAAGGCGCTGGCGTTGGTCTGGCTGATGTAGTGCCCAGCGCCATCCACCAGGGCCACTTCCGAGTGGGCCGGCAGCGTCGGATCGGTTTTGGAGGGCCGCAGGCTCGCGAGCGTGATGACCGCGGCGAAGGCGCCGTCGAAGCGTCCGTCGGCCGAGACCGCGCGGACCGCGGCCAGGACCGCCGGCTCGGCGGCGGAGGCGGATTTCGGGTCACGGGTGATGACCAGCTGGTCGCCCTTCTCCAGGCGCTGGAACCAGCCGCGTTCGCTGCGTTGCGGATCGTCGGGCACGCCGCCGGCCGCGCAGGCCACGCGGCCGCGGCGGTCGAAACGGACCAGGTTGGCGTAGCCGGGCGTTCGTCGCGCCACTTCCGCCAAGCGCTCGCCGCACTGCGAGCCGATGGCCCCCGGGGCGAGGGTCTGCAGGAGGATGTCGGCGCCTTCCATGCGCGTACGCGCCGTGGCCGCGCTCCGCTCGGCGGCGAACACCAGGTTCTGGCGCAGCGCGACGCCTTCACGATTGAAGGCGATGGTCGATTGCAGGACGCCGAGCAGGAGGACGGGCAACAGAGCCGCGGCCAGCGCCGCGGTCAGGCGGACCCTGATCGTGCTCAAGGATCCCCAACGAAGGCCCGTCATGGAAGCCTAGATTCCGTCCTCAACGGACGGTGCTTAGCCGCTCCGCATCGGCCAGGATAGCCCGCATGGCGTCTCCCGCAGAGGCGCCGTCCCGATCGTATGCGCCCGCCTCGAGGATGGCGTGCAGGGCGCGGCGCGCCCGGCTGACCCGGCTTTTCACGGTCCCGACGGCGCAGTTGCAGATCTCGGCCGCCTCTTCGTAGGCGAAGCCGCCGGCCCCCACCAGGATGAGGGCTTCACGCTGCTCAGCCGGCAGCATCGCCAGACCTTGCCGCAGTTCGTCGAGCGCCACCGGAGCTTCCGGATCGTCCACCGCCACCAGGGTCCGCTCGGCGGCCTCCTGATCGAGCTGGCTCTGCCGCCACGAGCGGCGCTTTTCGGAATAGAACTGGTTGCGCAGGATCATGAAGGTCCAGGCCTTCATGTTTGTGCCCATCTGGAAAGACGCCCGCGCGTCCCAGGCCTTCATCATGGCGTCCTGCGCCAGGTCGTCGGCCGCGGCCGGGTCGCCGCAGAGCGTGCGGGCGAAGGCGCGCAGGTGAGGGATAAGCTGCACAAGCTCACGCTTGAATCCAGCATCGTCGGCGCCGGGCGTTCCAGCCTTGGGCCGTTCAACCTGAATAATGCTCATCCGCCGTTCTCCGCGGTGCGAGCGTCGGCGCGACGCAGGATTTCCAGGAACTCGTCCGGGACTTCCTCATTGACCACCTCGTCAAACATCTGACGCAGGCGCACGCCGATCGCCTGCTGACGCAGGCGGGCTTCGTCCAATGCGGCGGAGGCCTTGCGGCGCTCCTCGGTAGGCCTTTGTTCGATCATACTGTCGGCGTGCCGTTTTCGCGGCCCCCGCCCCCTCAAAGCATCTTCGTCGCGACTCAACGTCCGGCTCCGCTTCGGGTTCCCGCTCTAAGTCGTCTAAGGTCCAGAGAACCCGTCCAAATTGGAACCGGTTCCCTGCTGTAGCGTTTGTGCGTCATGATGGGTCTCGTCGGGAAAGGGCTTCCGATCAGGCGCGTTCGGTATTCCATAGCAAAAGTGGGAGGGGTCACCCCTTGAGTCTTCTAGCACGTCTCGCGCCGCATCTTCCCTACGTACGTCGTTATGCGCGCGCCCTCACGGGCGACCAGACGACGGGTGATCATTACGTCCGCGTGGCCTTGGAAGCGCTCGCCGCCGGAGAGCGGACGCTCGAAGCCAACCTGACGCCACGTGTCGCGCTCTATCACGTGTTCCACGCGATCTGGTGCAGCAGCGGCGCCCAGCTCGAGGGACCTCAGGACGACGATCTGGCCTCCGACGACACCACCCGCCGCCTGATGCGGATCGCCCCGCGTTCGCGCCAGGCGTTCCTGCTGACCGCGCTCGAAGGCTTCACGCCTTCGGAGGCGGCGCAGATCCTTGGCGCCGAATTCGGCGAGGTCGAGAAGCTCATTGCCGAGGCCCAGGCGGAGATCGACGCCGAGCTCGCCACCGACGTCCTGATCATTGAGGACGAGCCGGTGATCGCCGCCGACATCGAGGCGCTGGTGAAGGAGCTGGGCCACACCGTGGTCGACATCGCCGCCACCCGCACCGAGGCGGTGGACGCCGTCGCCCGCAAGACGCCGGGCCTCGTGCTCGCCGACATCCAGCTGGCCGATGGTTCGTCCGGCATCGACGCGGTGAAGGACATCCTGGCCCGCTACAACGTGCCGGTGATCTTCATCACAGCCTTCCCCGAGCGCCTGCTGACCGGCGAGCGGCCTGAGCCGACCTTCCTGATCACCAAGCCCTTCCAGCCGGAGACGGTGAAGGCGGCGATCGGCCAGGCGCTGTTCTTCCATCCTCGCAAGGCTTCGCGCCAGGCGGCCTGATCAGGAACGGCCCCAGGGGCTCCACGTTAGGCGAGGGCGTCGCGGTTCGCGGCGCCTTTCGTCGTTTCAGGAGAGATCCCATGCTTGGTTGGGCTTTGACTTTCGCGGTTCTGGCGATCGTGGCGGGCTTCCTGGGATTCTTCAGCCTGGCCGGCCTGGCGGCGACCATCGCCAAGGTCTGCTTCGTCGTCTTCCTCGTACTGCTGGTGGCCAACTTCGTGGTGCGCGCCGTGCGCGGCCAGTCGGTGGTCTGACGCCGGCCTCAAATGAAAACGGCCGCCCTGCGAGGGGCGGCCGCATCCGGTCCGGCGCCGGAGTCTACTGCTTGGCCAGCGGCGCAGGCTCGGGCGCGTCGAAGGCCCGCGAGTCGGCAGGTTGCCGGTCGTTGACCGCCGCGCTTGTCGACAGCGCGGGAGCCTTCCAGGTCCAGGCGGCGAACAGGCCTATGGCGGCCAGCAACGTCCCGAAGAGCAGAACCCAGATCATATGCCGGCCGAGGCGGCCTTGACGGGCGCGCGTGGCGCCCAAGGTTGTGGGCCGCGATTGATAGACCATCCGAATGTACTCCTTAATCGGTCGGGAAATAGCTGAAGGGTCCCGTGCTCGCCTTGGCGGAGACCTCGCTGGGCTTGTGGGTCAGCGTCCCGATCACCCCGCTGACCAGGGCCAGGCCGACCATCGCGCAGGCCACGGCCCACCGGCGGCGGCTGGCCTCCTGCCGGGCGTTGGGACTCTTCATCAGGGTCAAGCCGCGATGGCTTGCGAAACTCGATCGCATGGCACGGCGTCCTGCTGGCGGAAATTGCCCGTCGAACAGGAAACGTCCTGAGCGCGGCCGCCGTTCCAGAGTCGGCCATAACCGGTGAAGCTGCGCGCGGAAAACCCAGCTAAATCGGCGCCTTGTCGGGTGGCTCCCGAGCAGGCGATTGCCCGGTCCAAAATAAGTTAAAAAATTTCGCGGATCGCCGGAACGCTATCCGGGTGTGTTAGTTCTTAGGTCTGCGGAGGCGGCGACGCCCCCCCCGACTTGAGACTGGCGAGCACGCCAGTCTGCCGTCTCCGCACCCCTTTTCTCGATGATGCACACTTTGGCGGACCCTCGGGTCCGCCTTTCCTTTTGGCCGCCAGGACGGCGGCTACTTCGGCGACATGTGCAGCACGATATCGGCGCGACGGCGGAGCGGCCGCGCGTCGCCGCTGGCGTTCGTTGCGCCCGCGTCGCCGGCCGCCGCGACCTTGAACTCGGCCACGGGAAGGCCTGCGGCGGTCAGGGCTTCGGTCACCGCCTGGGCGCGCTTCTTGGAAAGTTCGAGGTTGTCGTCCGCCGTTCCGCTTACCGCGTCGGCGAGGCCCAGGACGTCCACTGCGGTGACCTTGCAGGCCTGGGTGTCCTTGGCTGCGGCGTTCAGCACGGCGCGGCCTTCCTTGGTCACTTCGGCCGATCGGGATTCGAAATAGATGTGCACCGTCTCGTCGGCGCACGCGGCGGGCGCCTTCACGATGCGATCTCGGGTGGGCTGCGTCGTCGAGCAAGCGCTAAGGCCCAGCATCAGCAAAGCGACGGTGGCGGTCTGGCGGATCATCGATCAAGCCCCTCCCAATACGTGGAAGCCGCCAGCCTAGGCCGCTTTTCCGGCACGACAAAGGGCGGCCGGCTATCCGACCGCCCTTCGCTATAGTTTCGGGTCGTGCGGCCCGTCAGCGGGGTCTGCCGTCTTCCCAGTAGTACCGGCCTGACGCGGAGTCATAGTAGTAATACCGCCCGGCCCGTTCGTCGTAGTACTGCCGCCGATTGGGGGTCGACGCGCCGCAGCCGCCGTCTTCGCGACAGCCCTTCACCGCGCCCACCGTGCCGCCGACCGCTGCGCCGACCGCGGCGCCCGTGCCGACGCCAACGTCGCCGGAGATGGCGCCGATCGCCGCCCCTGCCAGTGCGCCGAGGCCCGCGCCGCCGACCGCATTGCGTTCCGTGTTGCCGGTCGCCGTGCACGCGCTCAACAGCGCAGCAGCCCCGGCGACAGCGATGATTGGCCTAAAGATCATGAGAGGGCTCTCCTTGTCTGTCCCCTGCCCGCCGTAACGCTGGCCCTGCTGGGCAGTTCCCGGAACCGGCGCCAGCGCGCCACGTTGAAGCTCCGAGGCAACCGCAGGGAGCAAGCACATGGTGACCGCAAGCCTGGATCGCGACGACGTCGGCGCCGACGCCCTGGCGCGAGCAGACCTTCGCGAAGCCTACGAACGCGGCCGGCGCGACGAGCGGGCCAGCCGCCGACGCCATCCCGTGGCCATGACGCTGACGGTCGTGGCCGCCCTCGTGGGGGTCGTGCTGCTGGCGCTGGCCGCCGTCAACGGC
>JBOHKZ010000132.1:0-4577 GCA_050729355.1 Phenylobacterium sp.
CCCGGATCGCGTCTTTGCGCGACCGGAGGATGACGAGCGTGAGTGTGCGGGCTACGGAGGGCAGTCAGTTCCGGAGTTCGCCCTTGCGTCGCCTTGCCCTGTTCGCCGCCCTCGCCGTCGCGTCGCCCGCCGCAGCCCAGCCCTCACCCACCGAGCATCCGCTGCTGCATGAGCTGGTCGGCAAGGTCTCGCCCGAGCGGCAACGGGAGACGATCGCCAGGCTGGTGGGTTTCGGGACGCGGCATACGCTGTCCGACACCAAGTCGCCGACCCGCGGGATCGGGGCCGCCCGGCGCTGGGTGGCGTCGGAGTTCGCGGCGATCTCCAAGGACTGCGGCGGCTGCCTGACGGTGGAGACCCCGTCGCAGGTCGTCTCCGGCACGACCCGCATCCCCAACCCGACCGAGGTCATGGACGTGCTGGCCATCCAGCGCGGGACCACCGATCCGGACCGGGTGATCGTGATCTCCGGCCATATGGACAGCCGCGTCACCGACCCGATGAACTTCACGTCGGACGCGCCGGGCGCCAACGACGACGCCTCGGGCACGGCGGCGGTGATCGAGGCCGCCCGGGTGCTCTCGAAGTACAAGTTCCCCGCCACCCTGGTGTTCGCCGCACTCAGCGGCGAGGAGCAGGGGCTGCACGGCGGCAAGGTCCTGGCCGACTACGGGACGACGCATGGCTGGCGCGTCGAGGCCGATCTCAACAACGATATCGTCGGCAACTCCGAGGGGCTGACGGGGGTGCGCGAGACCACCCGCGTGCGGGTCTTCTCCGAAGGCACCAAGGCGGTGGAGACCCCGGCCGAGGCCGACAAGCGGCGCTACAACGGCGGCGAGGTCGACAGCCCCTCGCGTCAGCTCGCCCGGATGATGGACGGCCTGGCGGACAAGTACCTGGCCAATTTCGACGTGGCGATGGTCTACCGCACCGACCGCTTCAGCCGCGGCGGCGACCAGGTGGAGATGCTGAAGGCCGGCTTCCCGGCGGTTCGCGTCACCGAGGCCAACGAGAACTACACCCGCCAGCACCAGGACCTGCGCACCGAGAACGGGATCAAGTACGGCGACGTCATCGAAGGCGTCGATTTCGCCTACCTCGCCCAGGTGACCCGGCTGAACATCATCTCCATGGCGGCGCTGGCCTCGGCGCCGGCCCCGCCGACCGGCGTCGACATCAAGGGCGCGGTCTCCGTCGACACCACGGTGAGCTGGACGCCGTCGCCTGACGCGGCGCGCTACCGGATGTGGTGGCGCTCCACCACCGACCCGCAGTGGCGCTTCAGCCGCGATGCAGCGCCGACAGGGCAGGCGGTGCTCAAGGGAGTCAATATCGACGACTGGTTCTTCGGCGTCAGCGCGGTCAGCGCCGATGGCTGGGAGAGCCCGGTGGTGTTCCCGGGGGCTCCGGGACAGTGGGCCAAGGGCGAACCGGCGAAGGCCGCGCCTGGAAAGTAACGGTCGCTTGAGAGTTCAGCGGTAACCAAGTTAGGTTTTCGCGAGAGGTCTCACGACGATGGGCTTGTCCATCCCCGCCTGCCTCGCCTCGCTGGTGACGCTGGTCGCCATGGCCGACGCGCCCGGCGTGCCGTACCAGCCGATGACCCCTCCGGCCGCCAAGATGTCGGGCAAGGCACTGGCCGATACGGCGCCGACTCCGTCCAAGACCGCCCCGTCCGCGACCCCGGTCGGTCGGCCCTACCAGCCCGCGCCGCCGACGCCCGCCAAGGCGGTTGGCAAGGCATCGACAGGCAAGGCCGCTGCCAAGGCGGGTGCGGCCGCCGCCACGCCCGCGACGAAACCAAGCACCATCGTCTATGTGATCCGCCGCACCGAGGACGCCTGGACCGTCATGGACCCGGCCGCCATCGAGAAGGTCCCCGGCGGTCCCATCCGCCGCGCCTACAGCGTCACCGTGCGGCGCAACCTCCTGAACGGCGGGCCGCCGCAGCCGGGGTATGTGCGCACGCTCAACGAGTTCGACTGCGACGCCATGAAGTTCCGCTGGCGGACCTTCACGATCTACAACCGCTTCGGCGCGGTGGTGGTGAAGCAGGACAACGCCGACGTGGCCCTCGCGCCCCTTGGACGGGGCAGCGAGGAGGAAGACACCTTCCGCACCGTCTGCGACGGCGGCGGCGGGGGTTCCGTGGTGGCCGCGCCGTCGCTGGGCCTGCTGGTGATCGGGCTGATGCAGGACTGGGACGAAGCGGCCATGGCGAGCGCCATGTCCGAACTGCCGCCCGCGCCGGCGGCGAAACCGGCCGCCAAGCCCGCCGCAAAACCGCGCCGCTGATCGACCCGCCGCCAGCGCTGCGGCAACCGAGCGGCCGAGACCGCGTTCCTCTGTCCGGCCGTGTCGGCCTGCCCGTCTTCCGGGTGCGGAATTCGAGGGACGTCGTCGGCGCCGACCAGGCGCGCAACCGCGGTTGAACAACCTATGCCTGCCCGCCTTTCACTGACCCTTGCGGCCTGCGCCAGCGTCCTGGCCCTGTCGGCCTGCAAGGACGACCAAGCCTCCGCGCCGGCCGCCTACGACTTCGCAAACGCCCCGCCGGCGGCCATCGATGTGAATGTCCCGGCGTCCTACGCCGGGTACGCGCCCGCAGAGCGGGCCTACGCCTTCGACCGCGCGACCTACCGGACCGCGCCCAGCTACGGGTTCCGCTACAGCGAGGACGAACCCTGGGCCTGGCGCACGGCGGACGACTATTCGATGTACGCCGAGCCCTATGACGACGGCTATCGGAACTACTACTACGCCCCCGGGGCGGACTATCCGTACTTCGTCCGCGACGACGACTACGGCTATGGCTACGGGCCCGACGGCGCCCTCATCGCGGTCTACGATTCTTACGGCCAGCTGCTGCCGCAGGACCGCCTCTACGGCCTGGCGGCCCTGGCCGGCGCCTACCTTGTCCGGGCCAGCGCGGTCCGCCGCTACGGCCTCGACGACCGCTACCGGATCGCGGTGACGGAGGACTATTGGTCGGCCCGGGCGCCGCGCTACTACGAAGTCCAGCAGGTCTGGTACACGGCCCCCGATCGCCAGCCGCAATGGCGTGCCTGGCGGGCCGGCCACCAGGCCGAGGTCGCCCAGTTCCTGCCCCGAGGCGAGGTGCGTCGCTGGAGCAAGGACGACGACCGGGCGTGGAAGGCCTACGAGAAGGCCGACCGCAAGGCCTGGCAGGCGGAAGACAAGGCCTGGCGCAAGACCGACCGGCGGATCGACCGGCAGGTGGCCGTGGCCGCCCCGCCGCCCGCCCCGGCCTTTCGCGAAGACCGTGGGGCGCGCGTCGCCGAGCCGAGGGCCGAGCGAGGGCCCAACCAGCTTCGGCAGGCCAGGACCGAGCCCATGCGCGAGCCGGGCCGCCGCGGGCGGTCGGACCGCGTCGAGGTCGCGACCGCCGATCCGCGCCCAGTCCGGGAGGTCCGCGACGACGCCCCGAGAGCGCCCCGGGCTGAGACGCCCCAGGCTGAGCGCCGGCATGGCGGCGGACGGCGAGCTGCCCAGGTCGCCACCGCGCAGCCGCCCCGTCCCGAGGCCGCGCCGGAACGCCAGCAGCACGGGGGCAACAAGCACGCGGACGCCCGCCAGGAATCCGCTGTCGCGCAGGCGCAGCCGCAGCGCGCCCAGGGCCATGGCGGCCACGCCGAGCGTGGGCCGGATCGCGCCGCCTCGCCCGCGCCGCAGGCTCCCGCCGGAAAGGACAAACCGGGCCATGCCCAAGGGGGCGGCAAGCCGGATGGCAAGGGACGCGACAAGGGCAAGGAGTAAGCCCTGCCCCTGCGGCCACGCTCAGTATCGGGCGTCGCTGTAAATTCGGGAAAACCCTGATACGGCGTGCAACCTTATCCGACTGAATCCGTTAGGGTTCCATGCCCAGAATCATCACCGTCTGCCCGACATCCGGCGAAGAGGTGCCCACCGGGCACCGCACCCAGGACCTGGACCTGACCAGCATGGAGGGGACGCGGGCTTTCCGCTGTCCCGTCTGCAAGTCGGTCCACCATTGGAGCGCGCAGGAGGCCCGCGTCGAGGAGGGCGTCCCCGAAGCGGCGCACTACCGCGCCGCCTAGTCCCGCAGCGAGCTCGCCAGGATTTCCAGGGTCATCTGGGCGGCGGCCTTGACGTCGTCGGGCTCGCCGCGCTGGAAGGTCATGATGCCCGCCGCGAAGAGCTGGTCGACCTCATCGGCGGTGAGCAGCCCCTTGCGCTTCAACGTCGACAACGTACCTACGATGACGGCGTGGAGCGCGGCCAGCATGCCGGCGCGCTCGGCGTCTGGTGAAATCGGGGTTTCCATCGCGACGCTCCGCTGTGCTGCCGTTGAATTGCCGTCAGCTCCAGTTCATGTGCCCCGCGCGATAAGTCCAGTCTCCGGCGCGAACCGCCGTGAAGCTTTGAAGGTCATCCGCATGAGCCGTTTTTCGGGCCTCGCCCTGGCCGCCGCCCTGATAGCCCCAGCCCTGCCGGCAACGGGCGCGCAAGCCGCCGACGAAGCCGCGCAGGTGAAGCCCGCCTTCGGCAACACCGTGCTGTCGATCTATCCGGACGGCCGCTCGCAGAAGATC
>JBOHKZ010000133.1:0-5246 GCA_050729355.1 Phenylobacterium sp.
CGACCGTATTCCTCAAGGCGGCGTTGGATCAGATCGAACACAGACTGCGTGGGTTGATGCTCGCCGGCCTCGCCGGGGAGGCCGCGCCCTATCGCAAGCTGCTGGACGAACTCGCCGGCCTGCTGCGCGCCTACTACGCCCGCCGTGCGCCGCCGGGCATCGACGCCGAGGACCTGGTGCAAGAGACCTTGATCGCCGTGCACACCCGCAGGGCCACCTATGACCCCAACCAGCCCTTCACCGCCTGGGCCTATGCGATCGCACGCTACAAGCTGATCGACCAGATTCGCCGCGCGCGCCTCCACCTGCGCGCTCCGGAGGAGGCGGCAGACGCGCTATTCGTCTCGCCGGGCGCCGACGCCGCCATGGCCGGCCGCGACCTGGAACGGGTGATGGCCGACCTGCCGCCCCGCACCCGCGACCTGATCCGCGAGACCCGCATCGAAGGCCTCTCGACGCGCGAGGCGGCCCAGAAGCACGACATGTCGGAGTCCGCTGTGAAGGTGGCGGTCCACCGCGGGCTGAAGGCGCTCGGCGTCAGGTTCGGAGGCTCCGGTGGAGACTGACGCCCTGATCCAGAGCCTCTCGGCGAAGGCCGCGCCCGTCGCGCCGGGCGCCGTCGCGCGCCGGATCCTGATCGGGCTGGGGCTTGGAGCCGCGACCTCGACCCTCCTGATGATCGCCTGGCTGGGCGTGCGGCCGGATATCGGCCACGCCATGGCCACCGGCATGTTCTGGGTGAAGTTCGCCTATACCGTCCTGACCGGGCTCTTCCTCATGGCGGCGCTGATCCGGCTGTCGCGGCCGGGCGCCAAGGTCGGCGCGCTTGCCCTGGTCATCGCCGCGCCGCTGGCGGCGCTCGTCCTCATGGCCCTGGTCCGCCTGCTGCGCGCCGATCCGGAGATGCGCATGCCGCTGATGATGGGCGACTCGGCGGACGTCTGCCCGTGGCGGATCTTCGTCATCGGCCTGCCGGTGCTGGCGGGCGCGGTCTGGGCGGTGCGGGGCCTGGCGCCCACCCGACTGACAGTCGCCGGCCTCGCCGCCGGCGGCTGCGCGGGCGCATTCGGGGCGGCCATCTACGGCTTCCACTGCAACGAGACGGCGTCGCCGTTCGTGGCCCTCTGGTACACCCTGGGCATCGCAGCGGTGGCGTTGCTGGGCGGCCTGGCCGGCGCTCGCTGGCTGCGCTGGCGCTAGCGGCCCGCCGGAAACGGCTTCGACAGGAACCGCGAGCCGCGCTCGCCGAACCGCCAGGGCACATCAACGGCCTTGGTGATGCCGATGCGCGGGCCGACCACCACGTCTACCGGATCGCCCGGGATCAGCTCGAACGGCGGCTGGTCCAGGCGCAGGCCGTTCTGGGCGCGGGTGACCGCCAGCGCCTGGCCGAGCTTGCCCGGGCCCGAGCAGAACAGGCGGATGTCGTTGACGCCCCGTCGCTCGCTCATCTGACTGAGGCCCTCCGTCGGCTCCAGCGCGCGCAGCAGGACCGCGCTCCCCGGCCCGTCGCCGCAGACCAGGTTCAGGCACCAGTGGATGCCGTAGGAGCGGTAGACGTAGAGGACGCCCGGCGGCCCGAACATCACTTCGTTGCGCGGCGTCGGCCCCGAGTAGCTGTGCGAGGCCGGATCCTCGTGGTGGTAGGCCTCGGTCTCGACGATCCGGCCGCCGACCCCGCCATAGGTGATCGTCCAGCCGATCATGTCCCGGGCTGCGATGGGAGAGGGGCTGTTGAACAGCTCAGCTTGACGGGCCGCGACCTCAGGGCGCGAAATGGGGGAAAGCATAGGGGAAGGATTTCGCATGCCGTACGTCGAGGGCCAAACCATCCACGACGCCGACAGCCACGTGATGGAGCTGCCGGGGACGATCAACCCCTACATCGACCCGAAATTCCGCGCCCGGTTCGTCGAGCTGGCGGGGGCCAAGGCGATCCTTCCGGAGTGGTCCGAGAAGATCCAGGCCATGCAGGACGATCCCGAATTCCGCGCCGGCGACGAGGCGAACCTGCTGCTGCGCAAGAACTACCAGGCGCTCGGCGCTTTCCGGGCCGCGGACCGGCCCAAGGCGCTGGATCACTTCGGCTTCGCGAGCCAGCTGGTCTTCACCACCGCCTGCCTGAGCAATTTCGGCCTCGAGCAGATGGGCGAGGTGGAGCTGGCCGTCGAGACGGCGCGCGCCCACAACCGCATGATGACCGAGTTCTGCTCGGTGGACCGCCGGCTGCTGGCCACCGGCTACGTGCCGCTGGTCGACCGCGCCCGGGCCCCGGAGATCGCTCGCGAGGCGCTGGCGCTGGGCGCCAAGGCGCTGGTGATCGCGTCGCGCCATCCGCCAGGCTTCTCGCCCAGCCACGTCGAGCTCGATCCGCTCTGGGCGCTGGCCCAGGAGGCGGGCGTGCCGATCCTCTTCCACGTGGGCGGCGAGGAGAAGATGGCCAGGGACTACCTGGAAAACGGCCTGCCGTTCGTGAAGGACTTCCACGGCGGCGACGAGAACTTCACCTCGCTCACCTTCATGACCATCCCGCTCAGTGTCTGGCAGACCCTGTCCGCCCTGGTGATCGACGGGGTGTTCGACCGCTTCCCGCGCCTGAAGTGGGGCGCCATCGAACTGGGCGCCTCATGGCTTCCCAGCCTGATGAAGTTCCTGGATTCCGGCGTCGCGGCGTTCGGCAAGGAGGAGCGGCTGCAGCGGCTATCGGCCAAGCCCAGCGAGATCCTGCGCCGCCAGTTCCGCGCCACGCCCTATCCGCACGAGGACACCCGCTGGATCATCGAGAACTCCGGCGAGGAGATGTGCCTGTTCTCGTCGGACTTCCCGCACATCGAGGGCGGCCGCAATCCGCTGAAGCGCTTCAACGACAGCCTGGACGGGCTGTCGGACCACGCCAAGCGCCGGTTCTTCCGCGACAATTTCATCGACCTCCTCGGCTCTGGGCTCGATCCGGCGTTGCACGACCTGCCGCGCCTTGTCGCCGCCTGAGGTCACCCGGCTCAAGTGGCGCGATCCGCCGCTGGGTGAGATCGGGCTGCCGGGCGGCGTGCTGCGCCTGACCCTCGGCATCGGTTCTGGGCTCGGCCGACGCCCCGGCGACCCGGAAGGCCGCTTCTGGGGCGTCGGTGACCGCGGGCCCAACCTGAAAATCCCCGAAGCGATCGCCGACTACGGCCTCACGGTCCTCGAACCCCTGCGGAGCCTCGCCGGCGCTAAGGTGCTGCCGGCCCCCGAGATCGGGCCGATGCTGGCCGAGCTGCAGGTCGTCGGTGGCCGGGTCGAGCTCCTCCGCACCCTGCCGATCCGCATGCCCGATGGCGCGGCGGTGTCCGGCCGCGCCCTGCCGGGGATGCAGGGGGACATGGAGCCGACCTTCGACGTCTCGGACGCCAGGCTTCCGCCCGACCCCGCGGGCGCCGACACCGAGGCGGTCGCCGTGCTGGCCGACGGATCGTTCTGGCTTGCCGAGGAGTACGGGCCGTCGCTGATCAAGGTCGACGCCCACGGCGTGGTCCGACGCCGCTGGACGCCTCCGGGCGTGCGGACGCCCGGCGGTGAGGACCTGCTGCCTGCAAGGGCCGCCGAGCGGCGCATGAACCGCGGCTTCGAGGGCCTGTCGGCCTCGGCGGACGAGCGCTGGCTCTACACCGCCTTCCAGAGCGCGCTGGATCGCAGCGACGCCGACCCGTGCGGGACGCTGATCTGGAAGCTGGACGCCGAGACCGGCGCCCTGGTGGCTGAGTTCGCCTATCCCTTCGACGCGCCGGAGAGCTTCACGGCCGACGCCGAGGCCGGAGAAGTGGGGCCCGACGATCTGAAGATCTGCGAGTTGGCAGCCCTGGACGACGACCGGCTGCTGGTCCTGGAGCGCATCTCGAAGAGCGCCCGCATCTATCGAGTCGATCTCTCGCGCGGGCCACGGCTCGCCAAGACGCTGCTGTTCTCGACCGACGACGCGGGCGGGATCGCGCCGGACCTGGAAGGAATGGCGGTGATGTCGGACCGGGAGCTGATCCTCGCCACCGACAACGACTTCGGGATCTCCCGCGCCGAGACGCAGTTCTACAGGCTGCGTTTCGACGCCCCGCTGGGCGGCTAGACGGCTTCCTCGAATTCCGTGCTTTCGTCGTCCCCGGGCGGCGGGGCCAGCGCGCGGGTCATGGCCTCCACCAGGCTCTGGACCTGGATGGGCTTGGACTCGTGGTCGGTGAAGCCCAGCGACTGGAAGTGCTCGCGACCGCCGGAGGTGACATCCGCAGTGAGCGCTACCACCGGAACCTGCTGGTTCGGGCCGGGGGCTTCGCGAAGCTTTTGGAGGCACTCGACGCCGGTCATGCCCGGCATCTGGATGTCCAGCAGGACGATATCGAAGGATTGCGAGGCCAGCAGGCCCAGGGCCTCGGGACCGCTGGCGGCCTTGCTGACGTCGTGGCCGAAGGCCGAGAGCAGTTGGTCGAGCACCAGCAGGTTCACGGCGTTGTCGTCGACCGCCAGCACCCGGACGGCCCGCACATGGGCTTCCTGAGCCAGGGCGGCGAGGGCGGCGGGGCGCTGATGCAGGATCGGCGTGACCTGCTCGGCCAGCGCCATCGGGATTTCGACGTGGAAAGTGGACCCTTCCCCCAGGACGCTCTCCGCCCAGACGCGCCCGCCCATCAGTTCCGTCAGCTGCTTGGCGATGGCCAGGCCCAGCCCCGTGCCGCCGAACTTGCGGATCTCGGAATCGTCGGCCTGCGCGAAACGCTCGAAAAGCTTGGGCAGGTGGTCGGGCGCGATGCCGACGCCGGAATCGCGCACGGCCACGTGCAGCCAGACGGCGTCGTCGGATTTGGGCCGGGTCTCGGCGGTGAGCTCGACGGCGCCGTCGCTGGTGAACTTCAGCGAGTTGCCCACCAGGTTGAACAGCACCTGGCGCAGCCGCAGCGCGTCCATCCGCACGAACTCCGGAACGCTGTCGTGCAGGTTGAGGACGAGGCCCACGCCCTTTTCCTCGGCGCGGGCTTCCCAGAAGCTGACCAGGCGGTCGAGGAACATGTGCAGGTCCTCGACGCCTTCGACGATCTGCAGCGCGCCGGCGTCGATCTTGGAGACGTCCAGGATGTCATTGAGGATGGAGAGCAGGTACTCGCCGCTGTCGATCAGCACGTCGAGCCGCTCGATCTGCTGCGGTTCGGCCTCGTCGCGTTTGAGCAGGTGCGCCATGCCGAGCACGCCGTTCATCGGGGTGCGGATCTCGTGGCTCATGT
>JBOHKZ010000134.1:0-16617 GCA_050729355.1 Phenylobacterium sp.
ACCGATGTCTGAAGACCATACGCCCGACGCCGCCGACGAATTCCTGGCCGGCGCCGCCGAAGCCGAGATCGCCGCCCTGAAGGCCGAAGCCGCGGGCTTGAAGGAACAGGCGCTGCGCTATGCCGCCGAAGCGGAGAACACCAAGCGCCGCGCCGAGCGCGAGGCCAACGACGCGCGCGCCTACGCGATCCAGAAGTTCGCCCGCGACCTCTTGGGCGTCGCCGACATCCTGGATCGCGCCATGGCCGCGGCCCCGGCCGAGAGCGTCGACCCGGCGATGAAGAACTTCCTGGTCGGCATTGAGATGACCAGTAAGGAGCTCCTGGGCGCCTTCGAGCGCAACGGGCTCAAGCGCATCGCGCCGGCCCGCGGCGAGAAATTCGACCCGCACCAGCATCAGGCGATGATGGAGCTGCCGGACACCGACGTGGTCCCGGGCGGCGTCGTCGAGCTGATGCAGCCGGGCTACGAACTGCTCGGGCGTCTCGTGCGTCCGGCCATGGTGGTGGTCGCCGCCAAGGGCGCCAGCGCGCAGGCGAACCCCGCTGCGGACGGCGCGCCGCCGAACCCCTACGCAGGCGGCGACGACGGCGAAGCAGGCGGCGCAGTGGATAGGCGCGCCTGAGCGCTGCTGCGCCCCTTCCACGGCCTTACTTTTTCGCTAATGTCGCAAGTCCCTTCCACCTGGGGGGCGTGGGATGCGAATCGCTCCTGCGCGGTGCGGTTCGGACTTGAGACATGAAGCTGACGATCGAGCGCGCGGCGCTCCTGAAAGCGCTGGGGCACGTGCAGAGCGCGGTGGAACGCCGCAACACCATCCCCATCCTGTCGAACGTCCTGCTTTCGGCTGAGCGCGACCGGCTGACGTTCTCGGCCACCGATCTCGACATGGAGATCATCGACGAGGCCTTGGCCCAGGTGGACCAGCCCGGCCAGATCACCGCGCCGGCGCACACGCTCTATGAAATCGTCCGCAAGCTGCCGGAAGGCGCCGACGTCTCGCTGTCGTTCACCGGCGAGGATCCGCGCCTGACGGTTGCGGCGGGCCGCAGCCGCTTCAACCTGCCGGTGCTGCCGGCCGGCGACTTCCCGGTGATGAGCTCGGACGGGCTTTCGGGCCGCACCAACGTCGACGTTTCCGACCTAATCCGGCTGATCGACAAGACCCGCTTCGCCATCTCGGCGGAGGAGACCCGCTATTATCTGAACGGCCTCTACGTCCACACGGTGGTCGAGGACGGCGTGACCAAGCTGCGCGCCGTGGCCACCGACGGCAGCCGCCTGGCGCTGGCCGAGATGATCGCCCC
Organism: Phenylobacterium sp.; assembly: GCA_050729355.1. GTDB lineage: Bacteria > Pseudomonadota > Alphaproteobacteria > Caulobacterales > Caulobacteraceae > Phenylobacterium. Next base: position 1,308 of record JBOHKZ010000134.1, read on the forward strand.
CGACGGCGCCGCCGGCGCGCCGGGCGTGATCGTGCCGCGCAAGACCATCAACGAGGCGCGCCGCCTGCTCGACGACGCCGGCGAGCAGGTCGAGCTGCAGATCAGCCCCCAGAAGGTCCGCTTCGATTTCGGCGGGGCGGCCCTGACCTCCAAGGTCATCGACGGCAACTTCCCCGACTACGCGCGGGTCATCCCCAAGGACAACAGCCGCATCGTCATGGTGGACGCCAAGCTGTTCGCCCAGGCGGTGGACCGGGTGGCGACCATCTCCGCGGAGAAGTCCCGCTCGGTGCGGATGGCGGTCGACGCGGGCAAGTGCGTGCTGACGGTGCGCAACATGGAAGCCGGCCAGGCGGTCGAGGAGCTGGAGCTGGACTACGACGGCGACGCCTTCGAGCTGTCGTTCAACGCCCGCTACCTGCTCGACATCACCGACCAGATCAGTGGCGAGAGCATGGAGATGCGCTTCGGCGGGCCCAACGACCCGGCCCTCGTCCTCGACCCGGCCGACGCGGACGTGCGCTATATCTTGATGCCGCTTCGAGTGTAAAATCCTCCGCAGGTTACTGCGGGGGCAGGGACGATGGTCGCCGATAGGGCAGCCGTTACGCTCGAGGACATCAGCCGGGAGGCCATGGCGGCTGACCTGAGCGCCGATGAGCGGCAAGCCTGGATCGAGGACGCCCTGGCCTGCATCCGGGAGCATGGCGCCCTGGTTGTCCGCAACGCCATCCCGCCGGACGTCATCGCCGCGGTCAACGAGGAGTTCCGGGTCCGGCACGAAGTGCACATGGCGCCCGGCCAGAAGAAGCTGTTCCGCAGGTTCCAGAGCGATCCGCTGCGTGCGCAGGTCCCGACCGCCGTCGCCGGGCCGGTCGCAAATCCCGACTTCTTCGCGCCGCCCTCCATCGTGGCGCTGGCGCATGAACTGGTGGGGGAAGACTTCGTCATCGGGGACATGGGCGTGGTGATCTCGCACGGCGGCGCCACCAAGCAGGAGGCCCACCGCGACTCGAGCCCCTTGTTCGACGGGCTGGAGATGGATCTGGACCTGCCGATGTTCTGCCTGATGGTGCTGGTGCCCCTGCTCGACGTGAGCGTGGAGATGGGTCCGACGGAGTACTGGCCGGGCACTCATCGCATCCGCGACACCGACCTCGCCATGTCCGTGCCGCCCATCCAGGTCCCGGTGGAGGCCGGAACGGTGTGCCTTCATGACTCGCGGCTGGTGCATCGCGGCGGAAGCAATGTGGCCGGACCGGTGCGGCCGCTGCTGTATTTCGGCTTTCACCGCAACTGGCACTTCGACAACGATGGCTTCGCCTACAAGCCCCAGATCCGCATCAACGAAGCGATGCTGGGCCGCCTGCCCGAAGAGCACCGGCGGCGGTTCCGCTGGGCCCTGCACCTCAACCGTGTCGATGGCCTTTCCGAGTTTGCGGGCTCGTGGTCGCGCCGCATCCGCCGGGCCCTGAACGGGCAAGGGTACATCTAGATGCGCGGCGCGAAGCGGCCGGACATTGTCCAGCCCGCCTGGGACCCGAACGCGACTGAGGATGCACAGGAGGCGTGGCTCGCCGGGGCCGCCGGCGGGGTGCGGCGCGACGGCGTCGTCGTTGTTCCGAACGCGATCCCGGACAGTCGGATTTCACCTCTCCGACAGGTGCTCAGCGCCCGCCGGATCGGAAGCGACGACGCGGACGGCCGTTCGTTCCAGCCCGCGCCGCTGCGCCCACGGATCCTCGTGCCGCTGGACGGGCCGTTCGCCGATCCGGCCGTCTTCGCGCCGCCGCCGGCGCTGGCCCTGGCGCGACGGCTGCTGGGCCCGGAGACGATCATCGGCGAGATCGGGGCCATCGTCCTGCGTCCCGGGGACGGCCCCCAGGAGGCCCGCCGCACCGCTGTGCCGCTGTTCGGCGGCCTCGCGGTGGAGGGCGACGTTCCGCCCGCGGCCCTGACCATGCTGGCGCCGCTGACGGACACGGGGCCGGGCGCCGGGTTTCCCGAGTACTGGCCCGGAAGCCACCGGACCCGCGGCGGGGCCCCCGACGCTGCGCCGTTGCAGCCGGCCCTCAAGGCCGGTTCGGTCGTGATGAGCGACTGGCGCACGCTCTATCGCGCCGGCGCGAACACGTCGGGCGCGACCCAGCTGGCCCTCTACGTTTCCTTCCAGCGCAAGTGGCTCGTGTCGCTCGCAGGCTCCGACTACAAGCCGGGCCTTCGTGTCCCGAGGAGCAGCTTGAAGCGGCTGCCGGAGGCGTATCGCCCGCTGGTGTCCTGGGCGCTGCATGAGAACAAGACCGATGACGTCACGGAGTTCGTGCACCTGTGGATGGGCCGCGCCACGAAACGGCTGCGCGCCCTGCGGGGCGGCTGACGATGCTATGTTAATCCGATCGATACCGGCGCCACGCGATGAGGGATTCCTCTGCGCGGGCACAGATTGGGGGGAGGCATGGCCGCCGCGACGCGCGCCGTGAAAACCGAAAGCGTCTTCCGCGGCGCGATGCCGGCGACGCCTGCGCCAGGCGAGCCGTCGGCGTGGCTCGACGACGCGGCCGCCTGCGTGCGGCGAAACGGCGTCATCGTCATCCGCGACGCGATCCCGGCGGCGGCGATCGCCGCGGTGCTGGAGGACTTCAAGGTCCGCCACGACGTGCACATGGCCGCCGGCCAGGCGAAGCTCTTCCGGACCTTCCAGTCGGACCCGCTGCGGGCCCAGGTTCCCATCGCCGTTGACGGTCCCGTGGCCAACCCCGAGGTCTTCGCGCCGCCGTCGGTCCTGGCGCTGGCGCGTCGGCTGATGGGCGAGGACCTGATCATCGGCGAGATGGGCGTGGTGATCTCGCACGGCGGCGCCGGCTCCCAGGAGGCGCACCGCGACTCCAACTTCCTGTTCGGCGGAATGGACATGGAGATCGACCTGCCGCCGTTCGCCATGACCCTGCTGATCCCGCTGGTGGACGTAACACCGGACATGGGTCCCACGGAGTTCTGGCCCGGCAGCCATCTCAACCGCGACGAGGCGGCCGTGACGGCCCGCCCGCCCGAGCGCGCGCCGATCAACGCCGGATCGGTGGTGTTCCTGGATTCGCGGCTGATGCACCGGGGCGGCGCGAACGTCTCAGGCCCCGTCCGTCCGACGATCTACTTCAGCTTCCACCGCAGCTGGTATCACGAGAGCGGCGGCTATGAGGCGAAGCCGCAGGTCCGCGTCACGCCGGCGATGCTTGAAAAGTTGCCGCAGGCCTACCGGCCGCTGTTCGCCTGGGCGCTGCACCTCAACCGCACTGACGGCGTCTCGGAGTTCATCTACCGCTGGACGGGTCGGTTGCGGCTGCGCCTCCAGAGGCTGAAGCGCGCCTAACGGCTCAGTGGCCGTGCGGACCCTCGTAGACGCCGGGCGCCTTGCGTTCGTCTTCCAGCCCTTCCGTGCCCTTGGCCAGGACAAAGCGCCGGTCGCAGTAGGAGCACTCGACGAAATCGGCCTCGCCCATCTCCAGGTAGACCCGCGGATGGCCCAGCGCGCCGCCGACGCCGTCGCAGGAGATGCGCTTGCTCCACACCGTGATGATCTCGGGCGCCGGCAGGTTCGGCGTCAGCGCCGCCTTGGCCGGCGCAGGCTCGACCTTGTTGCGGCGGGCCGGAGCCTTGAGGGGAGCTTTACGAGCCATGTTCGGTCCTTCTTGGCGCGCCTTGCTTGGCGTGGGCGCGGCGCGGCCCTAGGTATGCGACGCGCCTGTGCGGCGTCAACGAGTGGGACTTGAATGGATCTTCCGGATTTCGCCATCGAGGCCAAGGGCCTGGTCAAGACCTACGCCGCCACCAAGACGACGCCCGAGATGCAGGCGCTCCGGGGCATCGACCTGGCGATCCCGCGAGGCTCGATCTTCGGCCTTCTCGGGCCGAACGGCGCCGGCAAATCGACCTTCATCAACATCCTGGCGGGTCTGTGCCGCAAGACCTCCGGGACGGTGAGCATCTGGGGCCGCGACATAGACGAGCGTCCGCGCGACGCTCGCGCCGCCATCGGCGTGGTGCCGCAGGAGATCGCCGCCGATCCGTTCTTCACCCCCTACGAGTCCATGGAAGTGGCGGCGGGCATGTACGCCGTGCCGAAGGCCGACCGGCGGACCATGGAGCTGCTGAACGCGCTGGGCCTCGGCGACAAGGCCAAGGCCTATGTCCGCCAGCTCTCCGGCGGCATGAAGCGCCGCCTGATGGTCGCCAAGGCCATGGTGCATAACCCGCCGGTGCTGATCCTCGACGAGCCGACCGCGGGCGTGGACGTGGAACTGCGCCGCCAGCTCTGGGCCTATGTGCTGGAGCTGAACCGCAAGGGCGTGACCATCGTGCTCACCACCCACTACCTGGAGGAAGCTCAGGAGCTCTGCGACCAGATCGCCATCATCAACCGCGGCCAGGTGGTCGCGTGCGAGCCGACCACCACGCTGCTGCGCCGCATGGACACCCGCAAGGTGCTGGTGACGCCCGACCAGCCGATGACCGAGGCGCCGGCGCTGGCAGGCTTCGAGACGGCGCTGCTGCCGTCCGGCGGCTTCTCGGTCACCTACCGCACCGGCCAGTCCACCGTCGAACAGGTGCTGGCCGCCATCCGCGCCGCCGGCCTGCACATCAAGGACATCTCCACCGAAGACCCGGACCTGGAGGACGTGTTCGTGTCCCTGACCTACGCGGCCGAGCCGACGGCTTAGAGCGCTACCTCCCCCGCGCAGCGGCGGGAGGGGGACCGCACGCCGACCCCGGCGAAGACCGGGGGAAGAGCGGGTGGTGGAGGGGGCGAGCCCCAGTCATTACCGTCCGCCTGCCCCCTCCACCATCGGCTCTTCGGCCGATGGTCCCCCTCCCGCCATTTCATGGGGGAGGTGAGGCTATCGGGTGAGGCTCCCGATATCCGCCCAGCGGTACGCCACTTCGTGCAGCAGTTGGCCGCCGGGGCCGGGTTCCGGGCGGGCGGGGTCGGGCACGCCGCCGAGGTGCTCGTAGAACCCTCGCGCGCGGATGTTCTCGCGCAGCACCGAGATCATCAGCGAGGTCGCGCCCTGGGCGGCCAGGACGCGCGCCATGTCGGCCATCAGCCGCGCGCCGAGGCCGCGCCCCTGTGCGGCGCGCAGGATGTAGAGCGTGGCGATCTCGGCCTCGCCCTCGACGCCGGACCGCGAAGCTCCCCCGGCCGCGTACCCTGAGATCCCGTAGCGGTCCGCGGCGACGAGGGTCACGTCCTTCGGCTGCGGGTGGAGCAGCGATCGGGCGAACCGGCGCGCGTGGGCCGCCTCGCTCATCCGGGCCAGGAAAGCGTCCGGCAACAGGCCGCGATAGGTCTCGCGCCAGGAGGTCACGTGGACGCGCGCCAGGTCCTCGGCGTCCGACGGTCCGGCAGGGAATATGAGGAAGCTCACGTCAGGAAGCTCCACCAGCATCAGGCATCCGTCCACAGCTTGGGCCTGTTCGCCGCGGGTTCAAGGGGCTGACGGGACTCAAAGCGCCAGATAGCGTCGCGCGGCTCATGAACGCCCAGGCTCCCACAACCTTGCCCGATCCGGCCGCCGGCGCTTCGCCGGTGATGGCGCAGTTTTTCGAGGCCAAGTCCCGCCAGCCCGACGCGCTGGTGTTCTTCCGCATGGGCGATTTCTACGAGCTGTTCTTCGAGGACGCGCACAAGGCGAGCGCGGCGCTGGGCATCACGCTGACCGCCCGCGGCGTCCACGCGGGCCAGCCGATCGCCATGTGCGGGGTGCCGGTCCATGCGGCCGAAGCCTATCTCGCCAAGCTGATCCGCGCGGGCTTCAAGGTCGCCGTCTGCGAGCAGATGGAAAACCCCGCGGAGGCCCGCAAGCGCGGCTCCAAGTCGGTGGTGCACCGCGACGTGGTGCGGGTCGTCACGCCCGGCACGCTCACCGAGGAAGGCCTCCTGGACGCGCGCGGCGCCAACCGGCTGGCCGCCATCGCGGTGCGCGCCGGTCAGGCCGCCGTGGCCAGCGTCGAGCTCTCTACCGGCGAGGTGGAGTGCCTGGCGACCGGCGTCTCGGGCCTCGCCTCCGCGCTGGCGGCGCTGGGGCCCTCTGAGATCCTGGTCCCCGACCGGCTGTTCGCCGACGAGGCGGTCTCGGCCGCGCTGAAGTCCGCCGGCGGCTTCGTGCAGCCCTTGCCGCAGGCGCTGGCGGAGCCCTCGGCGTCCGAGGCGCGGCTGAAGCGGCTCTACGGCGTCGACACCCTCGACGGCTTCGGCCAGCTCTCCGGCGCGGAAATCTCGGCGCTGGGCCTGATCGCGGCGCACCTGGAGACCACCCAGGCCGGACGTCTGCCCGCGCTCTCCGCGCCGCGCCGCGCCGGCGAGGCCGACGTCATGGCCATCGACCCGGCCACGCGCGCCAGCCTGGAGATCGAGAAAGCCACGTCGGGCGCCCGCGAGGGCTCGCTGCTGGCCGCCATCGACCGCACGATCACGGCCCCCGGCGCGCGTTTGCTGGCCGCGCGCCTGGCGCGTCCGCTGCTCGACCCCGCGGCTATCGATGCACGGCTCGACGCCGTCGCCTGGTTCTGCGAGCACCGGGCGCAGCGCCAGAAGCTGCGCGAGACCCTGAAGGGCCTTGGCGACATGGCCCGCGCCCTTTCTCGCCTGGCGCTTGGCCGCGGCGGCCCGCGCGACCTGGGCTGCCTGCGCGACGGCTTGGCCATCGGCGAGCAGGTCACCGGCCTCTTCGCCTCGACCCGGGACCCGCTGCGGCAGCCACCCGACGAGGTCGCCCAGGCGCTGCGGTCACTGAACCCCGCCGAGCACGGCGACCTTTCGCAGTTCCGCGCCCTGCTCACCGAGGGCCTCGGCGCCGACCTGCCGAACCTGGCGCGGGACGGCGGCTTCGTGGGCGAGGGCGTCCGTCCCGAGCTCGACCAGGCCCGCGCGCTGCGCGACGACAGCCGCCGGGTGATACTGCAGCTGGAAGCCCGCCTGGTCGCCGAAAGCGGGGTGGCCCTGAAGGTCCGGCACAACGCCGTCCTCGGCTATTTCGTCGAGACCACCGCCAAGGCGGCCGAGCCGCTGATGGCGGCGCCGCTGAACGCGACCTTCATCCACCGCCAGACGCTGGCCAACCAAGTCCGCTTCACCACCGTCGAACTGGCCGAGCTGGACGCCAGGATCGCCCAGGCCGCCGAGCGGGCGCTGGCCATCGAGCTTGAGACCTTCGAGGCCTGGCGCGACGCCGCAACCTCGGTCGCCGGTCCGATCCAGGCCGCGGCCAACGCGGCCGCACGCCTGGATGTCGCCGCCGGGGTCGCCGAGTGGGCCGAGGACGTGGGCGCGGCCCGCCCGGTGGTCGACCGCTCGACCGCCTTTGAAGCCGAGGCCGCTCGCCACCCCGTGGTCGAGAACGCCGTGCGCCGCGCCGGCGAAGCCTTCACCCCCAACGACTGCCGCCTGGATGGGTCCGGCGCGGGCGGGCCGAGGCTCGCGCTGGTCACCGGCCCGAACATGGCCGGCAAGTCGACCTTCCTGCGTCAGAACGCGCTCTTGGCCGTGCTGGCCCAGGCCGGCTGCTTCGTGCCGGCCAAGCGGCTGCGGCTGGGCGTCGTCGACCGCCTGTTCAGCCGGGTGGGCGCGGGCGACGACCTGGCCCGCGGCCGCTCGACCTTCATGGCCGAGATGGTCGAGACGGCCGCGATCCTGACCCAGGCGACGCCGCGCTCGCTGGTGATCCTCGACGAGATCGGGCGTGGCACCGCCACCTACGACGGCCTGGCCATCGCCTGGGCCTGCACCGAGGCGCTCCACGAGGTGAACCGCTGCCGGGCGCTCTTCGCCACGCACTATCATGAGCTGGCCGTGCTCGAGGGCCGGCTGGCCTATGTCGCCAACCTTTCCCTGAAGGCCAAGGAGTGGAACGGCGACCTGATCTTCCTGCACGAGGCGGGTCCGGGTCCGGCCGACCGCAGCTACGGCGTGCAAGTGGCCAAGCTGGCCGGCGTGCCGCCCGCGGTCGTCGCCCGCGCCAAGGACGTGCTGGAGCGGCTGGAGCGCGAGGCCGGCGCCCCGGCCCATCTCGAGGACCTGCCGCTCTTCGCCGCCGCCGCGCCCGGCGTCGCCGAGCGCTCCGGCCCCAGCCCTGCCGAGGAAGCCCTGCGCGCCATGGAGCCCGACGGCATGAGCCCCCGCGAAGCCATGGACGCGCTCTACCGGCTCAAGGGGCTGCTCTGACCCTCGCCTGTCATCCCGGTTTTCGCGGCACGCGAAAGACCGGGACCCATGAACACCGATCCTCCAGCAGCATTCTCATTTGAGGACCCCGCGCGTATGGGTCCCGGACAGCCGCTGACGCGGCTTCCGGGATGACAGCGGTGGGGTTCATTGTGACTGCGCTCAAGGCCCTGATGCTCGACGTCGACGGGGTGCTGATCACGCCTCGGCCCGGCGGGTGGGCGGCGGACATGGAGGCTGACCTCGGCCTTGCCCGCGCGGCGCTGGCCGAGCACTTCTTCGCGGTCCACTGGGACGATGTGGTGATGGGCCGGGCCGGTTTGCACGAACGGCTCGCGCCGGTGCTGGCCAGGATCGCGCCGCACCTGACAAGCGAGCGCCTCGCCGCCTACTGGTTCGAGAAGGACGCCGTCCTCGACGAACGGCTGCTGGGCGACCTGGCGCGGGTCCGGGCGCGCGGCGTCGCGCTGCATCTGGCGACGGTGCAGGAACACCTGCGGGCCGATTACATCTGGTCGACGCTCGGCTTTCGCGAGCGGTTCGACGCGATGCACTACGCGGCCAATCTGGGCTGCGGGAAGCCGGACCCGGCGTTCTTCGCCAAGGTGGGCGAGCGCACCGGCCTGGCGCCGGCCGAAATGCTGCTGATCGACGACAAGCTGGAGAACGTCGAAGCCGCCCGCGCCGCCGGGTGGGGCGGGCTGCATTGGACGGGCGAGCGGCGCCTGGGCGACCTGCTCGACCTCTGAGGCCCTAGGCGGCGCCGCGCGCGGCCTCGCCGTCCGTCTCATTGGTCGCAAGGGCGCCCAGGACGGCGGCGATCAGCCGGCCGGGCTCCACCGGCTTGGCCACCGCGCCGTCGAAGCCCAGGGCCTGCAGCCGGTCGTCAAAGGCGCTCTCGGCGTCGGCGGTGAAGGCCAGGATCGGCGTGGCCTGGTTGGGTCCAGCGACGCCGCGTATGCGGGTCACGGCGCCGATGCCGTCGAGTTTCGGCATCCGCAGGTCCATCAGGATCACGTCGAAGGCCTGTTCCGCGGCGACCTTGACGGCGACTTCGCCATCCTCCGCCTCGGTGATCTCCGCGCCGATGCCGGCCAGGAACAGCCGCACCAGCTCGCGGTTGGCCGGATGGTCGTCGGTGACCAGCACCCGGACGCCGGCGCGCACGGCCGGCTGGCGGTCCTCGGCGACCTCGGCGGCGCCGCCCTGGGCGCGGGGCGCGGGCACCGTCAGCGAGAAGCAGCTGCCCTCGCCGACGACGCTCGTCGCTGCGATCTCGCCGCCCATGGCTTCGACGATGCCCTTGCAGATCGCCAGCCCGAGGCCGGTGCCGCCATGGCTGCGGCTGAGCGAGCCGTCGACCTGCGAGAACCGCTTGAACAGGCGATCGACGCGGTCCGGCGGAATGCCCGGCCCGGTGTCGCGGACCTCGATGGAGAGACGCTCCGTCGCCTCGTCGTAGGCGGCGCTCAGGGTCACGCTGCCCTGGGCCGTGAACTTCACGGCGTTGCCCACCAGGTTGAACAGCACCTGCCGCAGCCGGTCGGGGTCGAGGGTGACCAGCAAGCCGGGCGGGGTCGCGTCCTCGAGGTGCAGCGCCAGGTCCTTGGCGGCCGCCTGAGGGGTGAACAGCTCCAGCGCCGTGCGCGTCAGGGTCTGCAGGGCGACGGCCTCGGGCCGGAAGGTGACCTGGCCCGCTTCCAGCTTCGAGAAGTCCAGGATGTCGTTGACGGCGCACAGCAGCGCGCGGCTGGCCTCGCCCACCCGGTCGATATAGTCGCGGCTCAGCGGCGACAGGTCGCGCTGCTCGGACGCCAGCCGCGTGAAGCCGACGACGCTGGTCAGCGGCGTGCGCAGCTCGTGGCTCATGTTGGCCAGGAATTCGCTCTTCACGGCGGCCGACTGCTCGGCCTCGACGCGCGCGGCGCGGGCCTCGTCCAGGGCCGTACGCAGACGGGCCTTCAAGCCCTCCCCCGCATCGAGGGCGACGGCGACCGGCACGCTGGTGAGCAGCGACACCATCAGGAAGACCTGCAGGCCGACGACCTGGTCCGCAGGCTGGGTGACCATCATCGGGCCATGGCCGGCGAAGGCCGCCACGGTGCCGATCGCCGCGACGATGGCGCAGCCGGCGACGGCGCCCAGCAGGCCCATCCGCCAGGTCGCCAGCGTCAGGGCCGCGGAAATCACGAACAGCATCGGATAGCGGGTGACGAAGAAGATCACGACGGAGACCACTGCGAGGACGGCGAGCGTCCAGGTCTCCCGCCAGGCGATCGGGACCCGGTTCTTCTGGGTCAGCACCAGCAGGGCCGGCGTCAGCGTCAGGAGGCCGAGTGCGTCGGCCTCGACCCACACCAGCAACCCTCGGAAGACCTCGTTGCGACCCGACAGCGCCAGCATAGCGGCCGAGGACCCGGCGCTGAGTGTCGCGCCCGCCACGCTCGCCACGACAAAGGTCAGCAGATGACTGACCCGAGCGATGTCGAAGGCCGGGCCGCAGCGCCACCTGACCAGTCCGGCGCAGGCGAGAACCTCAAGCTGATTGCAGACGGCCAGGCCCACGGCGACATCCACGCCGTCGCTGGACAACAGGTTGGCGGTCAGATCTCCGAGGATCGCGGCGCCGATGAGCAGGGGCCAATTGCGGGTCGGCGACCTCAGCAGCGCGGCCACCACCCAGGCGTTGGCCAGCCAGATCGGCGCGATCCGCCCGCTCTCCCGCGGAAAGACGGTGCAGACGTAGGCCGTGACGGCGACGACAGCGAAAAGCGCCACCGCCAGGATCAGGGTGCGGCGCTCCAGCGGCCCCTCCGCGGGCATTTTGGACTTCAGGTCTGACATCGGGCGCGGCGTTCCACTTGGCGCCTTTAACTCTGACATCCGAGCGCGACCAAATGCTTAACGGCCAAGGTTGGGGCGAGCGGAAATTCTCGGCGCGGTTGTGCAACGCCAATTTCGTCAGTCACCGAAATAAGCCTTGCGTCGCGGCTCTGTTTCGCTATTTTGCTATTTACCGAAATATAAAGCCCAAGCACGTCGATGTCCGAAGTCTACAAGGCCCTGGCCGATCCCACCCGGCGCCGCATCCTCCAGCTCCTGCGCGAGCGGGAGATGAGCGCGGGCGAGATCGCCGAGCACTTCAAGCTCGCCAAGCCGACGCTCTCCGGCCACTTCGCGGTGCTGCGGGAAGCGGGCCTGGTCAGTCCCGAGAAGACCGGCACCACCATCATCTACCGGCTGAACGTGTCGGTCCTGGAAGAGGCCCTGATGGCCCTCATGGACGCGTTCAAGGTGCTCGAACCGGAGTCCGCGGCGATCCGGCGCCAACAGGGAGAAACGTCATGAGACCGTCAGGCGCTTTCTGGATTTCCGCGCTCCTGGTCGCCGCCACCCTCGGCGTCGCCCTCTGGGCGTGGCTGGCCCTGCCGCCCGGCGCGGGCGTGCCGACCCACTATCTCGGCCTCGACGGACACCGGCACGCCGGGGTCTCGCGCGCGGCGCTCTGGGTGATCCCCTTCGTCTCCGCCATCGTCACGCTCGGCCTGACGTTCGGGCCCAGGTTCACAGGCCGGGCGGTCGAGGCCTATGCGCCCGAGCTCTACGCCATGATCCTGATCTCGGTGACCGGCCTGCTGCTGGTGACGGAATCGACCCTCGTCGCGCGCGCCTTCGACGCCGACTACAACGTCATGCGGCCGGTCGCCATGGCCACCGGCGTGCTGCTGCTCGCAGTCGGCAACTACCTGGGCAAGGCGCGCCAGAACGCCGTCGTGGGCATCAAGACGCCCTGGACGCTCTCCGACCCTCGGGTGTGGGACAAGACCCATCGCTTCACCGGCCGCGCCATGTTCCTGGGCGGCCTGGCCCTGATCGCCCTGGGGTTCGCGCTGCATGACGGGAACCTGCTGGGCGCCGCCATCGCCGCCTGTACGGCCCTGCCTGTCCTGGCCGGGGCGGTTTGGTCGCGGGTGCTTCATGGCCAGGCGGCAGGAACAGTCCTGCGCCGTTAACAGAAGCGTCCTATATCTCCCGCGTCATGCCGCCCCGCCTCAAACCTACGCGCCTTGAATATGTCGTCGACGGCGTGCGGATGCGCGCCCAGCTTTCGGCCGCCGCGCTGGAAGCCGGCGGCGACGAGCCGGCGCAGCGCAAGGCCGCGCTGGAGATCCTCAAGGCCGCCCTGTTCCGCGGCCGTATGATCGCCAAGGAGCGGTTGGAGAACGGGGCCGGCGGCATCGAGACCGCCCGCCTGATCTCCGGCGTCACCGACGAGGTGATCACCGCGCTCTGGGACTTCACCACGGTGCACGTCTTCCGCGCCCGCAACCCGACCCAGGGCGAGCGTCTGGCCCTGATGGCGGTGGGCGGCTACGGGCGCGGCACGCTCGCGCCGTACTCCGACATCGATCTGCTGTTCGTGCGGCCCTACAAGACCACCGCCCACGCCGAGAGCGTCATCGAATACATGCTCTACGCCCTGTGGGACCTGGGCTTCAAAGTCGGGCACGCTTCGAGGACGATCGAAGAGTGTATCAAGCTTTCCCGCGAGGACTTCACGATCCGCACCTCGATCCTGGAGGCGCGGCGGCTGGCCGGCGATGAGAAGCTCGGCGAGGAGCTGGTGAGGCGCTTCCAGCACGACGTGGTCAAGGGCACGGGGGCCGAGTTCGTGGCCGCCAAGCTCAAGGAGCGCGACGACCGCCACACCCGCGCCGGCGCCAGCCGCTACATGGTCGAGCCCAACATCAAGGAGGGCAAGGGCGGGCTGCGCGACCTCAACACCCTCTTCTGGATCGCCCAGTACCTGCATCCCGGCCAGTCGATCGAGAAGGTCCTGCAGCTCGAGATGTTCGAGCGGCGCGAGGTGCGCACCTTTATCCAGGCCTTCGACTTCCTGTGGGCGGTGCGCAGCCATCTGCACTTCGCCACCGGTCGTCCGGAAGAACGCCTGACCTTCGACCTGCAGCCGGAGATCGCGCGGCGGATGGGCTATGGCGACCGCGGCGACGCGCCGGCCGTCGAGCGGTTCATGCGCCGCTACTTCCTGATCGCCAAGGAGGTGGGAGCGCTCACCCGGGTGTTCGCCGCCAAGCTGGAGGCCGAGCGGGTCAAGATCGCGCCGAAGGGCATCTCGCGCCTGCTGCCGGCCCGCCGGCCCAAGCGCAAGCCGCTGGACGAGCCGGGCTTCCTCGAAGTCGGCGGCCGCCTGGACATCGAAAGCCCGGAGGTCTTCGAGCGAGACCCGGTGAACCTCCTGCGGCTCTTCAAGCTGGCCGACGAGCGCAATCTCGACCTGCACCCCGACGCCTTCACGGCCTGCACTCGCGGGCTCGGTCTGATCACCTCGGCCGTGCGCCGCGACCGGCACGCCGCCCGCGTGTTCATCGACATCCTGGCCCACGGCCGCGACCCGCAGCGCACCCTGACCCTGATGACCGAGGCCGGCGTGCTCGGCCGCTACCTGCCGGAGTTCGGGCGCATCGTCGCCCAGATGCAGTTCAACATGTACCACTCCTACACGGTGGACGAGCACACCCTGCGGGCCGTGGGCGTGATCGCCGATATCGCCGCGGGGCGGTTCGTGGAGGACCACCCGCTCTCGACCGCCGTCATGCCGCTGATCGCCGACCGCGAGGCGCTGTTCCTGGCGATGCTGCTGCATGACACGGGCAAGGGCGGAGCCGGCGGTCAGGAGGTGGCGGGCGCCCGCGCAGCGCGACAGGCGTGCGAACGGCTGGGCCTCGACCGCCCGAAGATCGAGCTGGTCGCGTGGCTCGTCGAGCATCACCTGGTGATGAGCGACACCGCCCAGAAGCGCGACATCGCCGACCCGCGCACGGTCTCCGACTTCGCCCGCATCGTGCAGACGCCGGAGCGCCTGCGGCTGCTGCTGGTGCTGACCGTGGCCGACATCCGCGCCGTTGGGCCGGGCGTCTGGAACGGCTGGAAGGGCCAGTTGCTGCGCGAGCTCTACGGCGCCACCGAAGCGGTGTTCCGCGGCGGCCGCGGATCGGATTCCGCGGCGGCGCTCAAGCGCTACCACGAGAACGCCGCCTACGACGCCCGCGTCGCCCTGGCCAAGACCGATCCCGCCTGCGAGCCCTGGGTCGACGCCATGGAGGACGCCTATTTCTCGGCCTTCAGCCAGGCGGAGGTGCAGAGCCACGCCGCGTTGGCCCTGCGCGCCCAGGCCACCGGCGGCGCGGCGGCGGAAGGCCGGATCCGCAGCGAACGCAACGCCGCCGAGGTGGTGGTCGCCGCCACCGACCGTCCCCGGCTGTTCGTCGACCTCGCCGCGGCGATCACCGGCGGCGGCGCGAACGTAGTGGGCGCTCGCGTCTTCACCTCGCGCGCCGGCCAGGCCCTGGACGTGTTCAATGTACAGGACGTCACCGGCCAGCCCTACGGCACCGGCAATCCCCGTGCGCTCGAGCGGTTGATCGAGCACCTGGAGCTCGCAGCCCGCGGCCAGCTCATCCCGGCGGAGGCCCGCAGGACCAACGACCTCGGCCGCGCCGCCGCCTTCTCGATCACCCCGACCGTCATGCTCGACAACGACGCCTCAGAGACTTCGACCGTGGTCGAAGCGTCGGGGCGGGACCGCACCGGCCTGCTCGCCGCCCTCGCCCGCACCCTGGCCGACGCCGGGCTTTCCATCCTCTCGGCCCACATCGACAGCTATGGCGAGCGCGCGGTCGACGCCTTCTACGTGGTCGGCGCGGACGGCGCGAAGGTGGCTGATGCGCGCAAGCGCAATGCGCTCCGGACCGCGCTCCTGGCGGTCATCGCCGAGACCGAGGCCAACGAACCCAGCCCCCGCAACAACCTGCAGCGGGCCCGCGCCAGCGTCGCGCGCTAGCCGCCTAGTGCGGCGCCATGCCCACTGCGCCGTCCGAGACAGGGCCGCGCTGCGGCGGGCGGAAGAAGGCGGCGAGGATCAGGATGGCCACCAGCGCCATGCCGGTCGGGACCATGAACAGGCTGCGATAGTCGACGGCGCCGGCGGCGTCGGTCCAGTGGGCGATCAGGGTCGGGAAGAGGAAGCTCGCCGCCACGTTGCCGATGCCCAGGATCAGCAGGTTGAAGAGGCCC
>JBOHKZ010000135.1:0-8033 GCA_050729355.1 Phenylobacterium sp.
ACCTGGCGGTGGTGCGCGGCCGGATCGAGGGCGCCGGGGTGGTGCTGGCCTCGGCGACGCCGTCGCTCGAGACGCTCAGGAACGCCGAGGCGGGCCGCTACCGCTGGCTGCGGCTTTCGACACGGCACGGCGTGGCGCAATTGCCGGATATCGAGCTGATCGACCTGCGCGAGACCCCGCCCGAGCATGGGCGCTGGCTCTCGCCGCCGCTGGTCCAGGCCATGGGCGAGACCTTTGCGCGGGGCGAGCAGACGCTGCTCTTCCTCAACCGCCGGGGCTATGCGCCGCTGGTGCTCTGCAAGGCGTGCGGCGAGCGCATGACCGCGCCCGACACCGACTCCTGGCTGGTGGAGCACCGCTATTCCGGCCGGCTGGTCTGTCACCTGACCGGCTTTTCCATGCCCAAGCCCAAGGCCTGCCCGCACTGCGGGGCGCACGACAGCCTGGTGTCCATCGGTCCTGGCGTCGAGCGGGTGGAAGAGGAGGCGCGGAGCCTCTTCCCGGACGCACGCGTGGCGGTCTTCTCGTCCGACACGGTCTTCGACGCGCGCGAGGCGCGGCGGATGATCGAGGCCATGGCCGACGGCCACATCGACATCCTGGTGGCCACCCAGGCGGCCGCCAAGGGCCACAACTTCCCGAACCTGACCCTGGTGGGCGTGGTCGACGCTGATCTGGGACTGCGCGGGGGGGATCTGCGGGCCGCCGAACGGACCTATCAGCTGCTGGCCCAGGCGACCGGCCGGGCGGGCCGCCGCGACCGGCCGGGCAAGGCCCTGCTGCAGACCTGGGCTCCGGAGCACGCGGTGATGCAGGCGCTGAAGGCCCAGGACCGCGACGCCTTCGTGGCCGCCGAGATGGGCGAGCGTGAACTGGCCGGCCTGCCGCCGTTCGGGCGGCTCGCGGCGGTGATCGCCTCGGGGACCGATCCGGTTCAGCTCGAGGCCTTCGTCCGCGCCATGGCCCAGGCGGCGCCCAATTCCGAAGGCGTGGAGGTCTATGGCCCGGCCGACGCGCCGCTCGGCCTGATCCGCGGACGTCGCCGCAAGCGCTTCCTGGTCCGCGCCGACCGCAGCGTCGACCTTTCCGCCTACATGGCCACCTGGCGTGCGCGGGTCCGCCCGCCCGCCTCGGTGCGGGTCGCCATCGACATCGACCCCTACAGCTTCCTCTGAGCGCTTAGCTCAAAGGGCCGTCCGGGATGACATGAGTGAGTGGGCCTTCCTCTAGATCCTGAGTTTCTCGCCGGCGTGTTCGGCGGCCATCGCCGCGCCTTCGTCGGGCTCGGAGCTGGCCTCGGCGGCCGGCGGGCCGTCCGGGCGGTCGCGCAGCTTCATCGCCGGGATCATCAGCATCAGGATGAACCCCGCGACCAGCACGATGAAGCTGAAGATCATCCCGTGGACGATGGCGACGGAGAAACTCTCGCGGACCATGTGATCCTGCGCCTGGGCGGCGGGGTCGGCGAGGCGGGCCTTGGCGGCCTCGGGGTGCAGGCTGCGCTCCAGGGCCATCTTCTGCAGGTCGGAGAGGTCCAGGTGGCGAACCACGGCGCCGGGCGTGGCTGCGGGCGCGCGGTGGGCGAGCTCGGACGAGAGCCCGGCGGTCAGCAGGGCGCCGAACAGCGCCACCCCCATGGTCGAGCCGATCTGGCGCACGAATTGGCCGGAACTGGTGGCCACGCCAAGTTGGTGGAAGGGCACCGAGTTCTGCACCGCGACGTTGAACAGGCTCTGGCCTGGCCCAAGCCCGATGCCCACCAGCAGCAGTCGCGCCGCGAGATCGAGCGTCGAGGTGTCCGGCCCGATGAAGCAGAGCGAACCAACGCCCGCCAGCAGGGCGACGCCGCCGGCCATCATGAACGGCTTGAACTTGCCGGTGCGGGTGACGAGCTGGCCGCTCAGCGTCGATGTCGCGATCATCCCGACCATCAGGGCCAGCATGGTGAGCCCGCTCTTGGTGGCCGGAACGCCCTGACCGACCTGCATGAACAGCGGCAGGAACGCCGTCGTGCCCATGAAGGCCATGGAATAGACGAAGGACGCGGCGTTGGCGGTCGTGAAGGTGCGGTTGCTGAACAGGCCCAGCGGCAGGATCGGGTCGCGTACCCGCCGTTCCACGAAGACGAACCCGGCCAGGGAGGCGATCGTCACTCCGAACAGGCCGAGCACCATGGCCGAACCCCAGGCGTATTCGCGTCCGCCCCAGGTCACCGCCAGCAACAGCGGTACGAAGGCGGTGATGATCAGGCCCGCGCCCAGCCAGTCGATGCGCCCCGCGCCCCTGGGCGGCACGGTGGGCATCTTGATGAGGATCATCGCCACGGCGACCAGGGCGAAGGGGATGTTGACGTAGAACACCCAACGCCAGCCGGCGATCACGTTGCCGAACAGGGTGACCGTCCCGTGGTCGGTGAAGAAGCCGCCGATCACCGGCCCGAACACGCTGGCCAGTCCGAAGATCGACCCGAACAGGCCCGAGAACTTCGCGCGTTCACGCGGGGGGTACAGCTCGGCGATGATCGCGAAGGCGGTGGTGAAGAGCGCGCCGCCGCCCAGGCCCTGCAGGGCGCGGAAGAAAATCAGCTGGGTCATGCCGCCGCCAAGCAGCGGCAGGTTCCCGAACTCGCCGGCCAGGCCCGCCAGCCACGAGCCGGCCAGGAAGATGGCGATGCCCGCGAGCAGGATCGGCTTGCGGCCGTAGAGGTCGCCGAGCTTGCCCCAGATGGGCACCATCACCGTTGAGGAGAGCAGATAGGCGGTGGTCGCCCAGGCATAGAGGTGCAGGCCGGAAAGCTCGGCGATGATCCGGGGCATGGCCGTGCCGATCACCGTCTGGCTCATGGCCGAGAGCAGGAACACGATGAGCACGCTGATCAGCGTCAGGCGACGATCCTCGTCGCTGTAGGCGTGCGGTTCGTTCAACGGCGTTTCCTGGCGGTGAAATGACCGCCTGCTGACAGTATTCTTGGCGCGGCTGACGACCGCTTTGCGCCTAGTGCAGCGTCTTCTTCTCGTCCTGTCCAGCCTGACGCTTTTTCTGGTTGGCGCGCCGCGAGGCCATGTTCAGGCCCTCGACGAGGCCGGAGAACGCCATGGCCGCGTAGATGTAGCCCTTGGGCACATGCACGCCGAAGCCGTCCGCGATCAGGGTCGCCCCGATCATCAGGAGGAATCCCAGCGCCAGCATGACGATGCTGGGATTGTTGTGGATGAACCGCGCCAGCGGTCCGGACGCGACCAGCATCAGCGCCACGGCGATGATCACCGCGGCCATCATGATCGGCAGGTGGTTGGTCATGCCGACGGCCGTCAGGATCGAGTCGATCGAGAAGACGATGTCGAGCGCCAGGATCTGCACGATGGCGGAGCCGAACCCGATGGACCCGACGCCCTTCTTGTCCAGCAGCTCCTCGCTCTCGGCGGGGTCGACCGTGTGGTGGATCTCCGTAGTGGCCTTCCAGACCAGGAAGAGGCCGCCGGCGATCAGGATGAGGTCGCGCCACGAGAACGCGACGTCGAACACTGGATGACCCTCGGCTCCCATCGGCGCCGTGAACGGCAGTTCGAAGACCGGCTTCGTCAGGCTGACGATGAAGGCCAGCATGGAGAGCAGGCCCAGCCGCATGATCAGCGCCAGGCTGATGCCGATCCGCCGCGCCTTGCTGCGGGTGGCCTCGGGAAGCTTGTTGGAGAGGATCGAGATGAAAACCAGGTTGTCGACGCCCAGGACGACCTCCATGACCACCAGGGTCACCAGCGCGACCCAAGCTTCCGGGCTCGCGAGAAGCGCTGCAATGTCTCCCATGGGGGCTAGATCTCTCTCCTCGTGGCGGTTCCGAATCCTTCTAACGCATCCGCCGCGCGGAGCCAGCGGATGCGGTCGCTGGAGGGGCGGCGCCCGATTCCAGGGCGGCGAAATAGCGGGCCTGCCTGAATCGCGATCTTGTGAACCGTCAGTGTGGAAATTCCCCTGCGGCGCGAAAACCGCCGAGTCCGCCGCGAGGTCTTGTTTCAGGACGTTACAGAGATGTGATCGGAAATGTCGAGTCGACGACCTCATGTATAGATGAGATCAGACGGGCTTCTTAAATAGATCGAAAATCGTCCTGAAGCGGCTGGAGGTGGGATTGTTATCTTGGCAACCCCCAAATCACTCACAGATTTTGCTTGTCAACTCTCAGGGTTCAAAGATATTCCGCCAAATTCCCACGTTAGCTATGGGAATGGCCCGCCGCGGCGTTGCGCCACGCCTGTTTAATCCCTCTTTACTCAATGGAGGATAGGGTTACTCCTTGCCACGTTGCGTGGGGAGTACCGTCAACATGCCGAAACGGGTGAGGACCCTTTGGGGTTCCCTAGCCGTCGCGCTCGTTATGAGCCTCGCGCCTACGGCCGGGGCCGTAGCCGATACGTACTGGCAGTGCGTGCCGTTTGCGCGGCTGGTTTCCGGAATCCAGATCTTCGGTGACGCCCGTACCTGGTGGCGTCAGGCGATCGGCAAATACGAGACCGGCTTCCAGCCGAAAACCGGCGCGGTGCTCTGCTTCAAACCCACCGCCCGCATGAAGCTGGGCCACGTGGCCGTGGTCAGCCAGGTCCTCACCGACCGCATCGTGCAGATCACCCACGCCAACTGGTCGCCTATCGAAGGCTCGCGCGGCAAGGTCGAGAAGGACGTGACGCTGGTCGACGTCTCGCCGGCCGGCGACTGGAGCCAGGTGAAGGTCTGGTACGATCCCAATCGCGACCTCGGCGGCTCGACCTATTCGACCGAAGGCTTCATCTATCCGGACGCCAAGGCGAAGGTCCTGGCTTCCAGCGGCTTCGCGAACGCCGAGAACACCGCCATCGCCATGGCCCAGTCGGCCGCCAATCAGGTCGCTTCGGCCGTTCGTCCGGGCGCCGGTCCGCTGGCCATGTTGAGCCAGGCCGCCGACGCTTCCGACCGCATCGGAGCCCTGATCGCGGCGGCTTCGCGCGGCGACGCCAAGCCCGAACAAGGCAACTGAGCCGGCTCCACGGCGATTGACGGCTCCGTCCGGCGGCTCCACGTAGGGGCGCCAAGCGGAGTGCGGCATGCTCAACCTTCTGCGGCGCGGTGCGCCGGGCTTCGATGTTCAGGAACCTGTCGCAGGCTGGCGTCCGCCCGAGGACGCCGTCTGGCTCGACCTCGTCGAACCCACCCGCGAGGAGGAACTCGCGATGGAGGCCGCGCTTGGGCTCGACCTGCCCACGCGCGAGGAGATGGCCCAGATCGAGCCCTCCAGCCGCCTCTACCAGGAGGACGGCGCGACGTTCATGACCGCGACGCTGATCTCCAAGTCGGAGGAAGGTCCGGTCAGCGTTCCGGTGACCTTCGTCCTGGCCAAGGGGCTCCTGGTCACGATCCGCTATGAAGACCTGCGCGCCTTCAGCGTCTTTGCGATCCGCGCGCCCCAGGCGGGCCTCACCAGCGGCACCTCGGCGCTTTTCGGACTGCTCGACGCGGTGGTCGAACGGCTGGCCGAGATCCTGGAAACCCAGGGCGCGGCCGTCCAGACCGCCTCGGTCGCGATCTTCAAGCGGGGGGAGGGCAAGCGCTTCGGGCCGCTCCTGGCCGACCTCGCCAGGGCGCAATCGGTCACCTCGCTCACCCGCGCGAGCCTCGGCAGCCTCGCGCGCATGCTGTCGTTCGCGGCGCTGGCCCCCGAGATCGCCGGCGACGCAGAATGCGGCGCGCACCTGAAGTCGCTGCAGAGCGACGCCCAGTCGCTGGCCGAACACGCCAGTTTCGAATCCAGCCACATCGCCTTCCTGCTCGACGCAGCCCTGGGCCTGATCAACATCGAGCAGAACGGCACCATCAAGATCTTCTCGGTGATGGCGGTGATCTTCATGCCGCCGACGCTGGTCGCCTCGGTCTACGGCATGAATTTCCACCACATGCCGGAGCTGAGCTGGCTGCTCGGCTATCCCGCGGCGCTGTGCCTGATGGTGATCTCCGCGGTCGTGCCGGTCGTCTGGTTCCGCAAGCGTGGGTGGTTTTAGGGCGGAGTGCTCGTCTGGGGCGTTCAACCGTTCCTTAAGCCGCGGACCTCAGTATGAGGGGCGTAAAGGTCCCAGATGTCCGCCAAAGCTCAACCGCATCACACGCCGCTCGACGCCAAGACCCTGCGCGAAGCGGTCGAAGCGCATCAGCGTTACATCGCCGGCCGTTCCGGCGGCCGCCGCCTCAGCCTGACCTATGCCGATCTTTCCAACTGCGCGTTGGAAGGCGTCGACCTGCGCGAGGCCGATTTCGCCGGCGCCAATTTCACCGGCGCGTCGCTGGCTCGCGCCAACCTCGCCGGCGCCATCCTGTTCGGCGCGGACCTGCGCGAGGCCGACCTTCGGCGCGCCAACCTCAAGCGGGCTGACCTGCGCGGCGCCTGCCTGCGCGGCGCCAACCTTGCCAACGCCGAACTGCCCGGCTGCGACCTCCGTGAAGGCCGCATCGCCCTGCAGGACAAGCTCGACGGATTCCGCATCATCCGGCACGAACAGCGCGCGGGGGAGCTGAACTACGCGGTGCTCACCGGCGCCAACCTTTCCGGGGCGCAGATGGCCGGCGCCGTGGCCATGGCCAGCGATTTCACCGACGCCAACCTTTCCGGCGCCATGATGGCCGGCGCCAAGCTGACGCGGGCCGTGCTCGACGGCGCCGACATGACTGACGCGGACCTGGCGGGCGCCGACCTCACGGGCGCCTCGATGAAGCGCGCGGTGATCTCGGGCGCCAAGCTGGACCACGCGCGGCTGGACAATGTGGACCTCTCGGACGTGCTGCGCTCGCCGCCGTCGGTGTTCCTCGTCGACGACCGTCCGCTGGGCGACGTCCTGGCCGAGCACGAGGCCTATTGCGATTCCAACGGCCAGCGCGGCCGCGTGACCCCCATGCGCGCGGTCGACTTCCGGCCGATCAAGACCATGGCCGGCCGCCGCCTCACGGGTCTCGTGGCGCCGGGGTCGATCCTGTTCGGCCTGGACCTGCAGGGCGTGCACCTGCAGGGCTCTGACCTCTCCGGCTGCGACTTCCGCGGCTGCGACCTGCGCGAGGCCGATTTCCGCGGCGCCAAGCTCGCCGGCGCCCAGTTCATCCGCGCCGACCTGCGCGGCGCCAAGCTTGGCCCGCTGACCATCGCCGAAGGGCGGTTCGTGCGCACCGACTTCACCCGCGCCACGCTGCGCAACGCCGACCTGCGCGGCGCCTATGCGGTCCGCGCCCGCTTCCTGGAAGCCGACATGACCGGCGCCCACCTGGCGGGCGCCGACCTCACCGACGCCGAGATGGAAGTCTAGGCCGACGCGGCCTTTGCGGCCTCGTCGATGAAGGCGCTGACCTCGTTCGGCATTGACGCCAGCGAGGCATGCCCGGACGCCAGGGTGATGATCTTTTTCGCGCCCATCCGCTCGGCCATCCGCTTCTGGTTGGTCGGCGCGATCATCCGGTCCTCGCTCGAGATCTGATACCAGGACGGCTTCACCTTCCAGGCCGGCGCTGTGACGGCGCCGCCCGCCGCGGCGAACATCGGCGCCTTCTGGGTCACCGCCATCACCAGCGCCTCGTCGGCGGTGAGGTCCTGGCAGAAGCTCTCGTGGAATTTCGCGGGGTTGATCCAGAGGTAGCCGTCGCTGTCGGGCGCCACGTTGGCGCCGCCCGGCGCCGGGTCGAGCTGGCCGATCGAGCCGATGCTCTCTCCGGCCTCAGGTCCGAACGCGGCGATATAGACGAGGCCGACGACGTTCGGCTGGTTGCCCGCCTCGGTGATCACCGCGCCGCCGTAGGAGTGACCGACCAACAGGACGGGACCCTTCTGCTGGGCGACCATCTTTCGGGTGCGCTCGGCGTCGTCGGCCAGCGAGGTCAGCGGGTTCTCGACAGCGTGGATGTTCTCGTACCCCAGCCGCGAGAGCTGGACGATGACCTTGCTCCAGTGGGCCGCCCCGCCCCAGAAGCCGTGCACGAGAACGATCGCCGGTTTGTCCGCCATCTGAAGTCTCCAGGTTGAGCGC
>JBOHKZ010000136.1:0-7414 GCA_050729355.1 Phenylobacterium sp.
CCCTTCAGGACCTTTTCATCGACCGCCTTGCCGCTCTGGTCGACCAGATGGAACGGGCCGCCGATGGCCGCGCTTTGTTCTTGCGAGCCCAGGATTCCCTTGCGGACCGCAAGCCCGGTTATGGCGGCGAACGCCAGCGCGAGCACCGCGAGGATGACCAGCATGGTCCGGCTCATGACCCTATCCTTGCTCCCCAATCTCTTCGGGGTTTGCCGCTTTGGGGCTCGTCATGGCGCCCAGGGCGCGCAATCCTGACGACGCGATGGCCAAATCCGCAATCACAGCCGATCTGAAGCCCCCGCCGGGCCTCGATAGGACCCTGGGAGCGGGCGCGCAAGGCGATGACGATCGGCCGGAGGGCGGCGTCCACCGCGGGCGCCTGCGGGTCCGCACCCTGGTCACCCTGCGCTGGCTGGTGGTGGCCGGCGAAGCGGCGCTGCTGTTGCTGGTGGCGCTGGGCTTCGGCCTCGAGGCTCCCTACGCCATGTGCTTCGCCGTGGTCGGCGTCAGCGCCTGGCTCAATCTGCTCACCGGCGTCGCCAGTCCGGGCCAGCGGGTGTTCGGCGACCGTGAGGCCGCCGCCCAGCTGCTGGTCGACATCCTGCAGATCAGCGCGCTGGTGTTCCTGACCGGGGGCGCCGGCAACCCGTTCATGCTGATGCTGATCGCGCCGGTGACCCTGGCCGCGGCGACGCTGCCGGCGCGCTACGTCGTGGGGCTGGGGGTGATCGCCAGCGTGATCTCGCTTGCCCTGGTATTCGCCTTCCTGCCGCTGCCGGAGGCGCCCGGCCTCGTGGCCGTGCTGCCGCTCAGCTACAAGTTTGGCTCGGCGGTGGCCAATATCGCCGGCATCGCGCTCACCGCCGGCTATGTGCGCCCGGCCGCCGTGGAATCGGCGCGCATGGCCCTGGCGCTCGACGTGACCGAGGCGGTGCTGGCCCGCGAGCAACGGCTCTCGGCGCTCGGCGCCCTGGCCGCGGCCGCCGCGCACGAGCTGGGCACCCCGCTCGCCACTATCGCCATCGTCGCCAAGGAAATGGCCCGCGAGGCGCCGACCCCGGCCGTGAAGGAGGACGCCGAGCTGCTGATCGCCCAGGCCGCCCGCTGCCGCGAAATCCTGCGCCGACTTACCGATGCGCCGGACGCCGCCTCCGACGCGGTCCACGAGCGGCTGTCGCTGCGCCAGCTCGTGCAGGAGGTCATCGAGCCGCACGCCGACGCCAAGGACGTCCGCGTCGAGGCCATCGTCACCGGCTCGCCGGGGGTGAAGCAGCCCTCGATCCGCCGGATGCCGGAGATCACCCACGCCTTCACGTCCTTCGTCGAGAACGCCGTCGACTTCGCGACTTCCGAGGTGCTGGTCTCGGCGCGCTTCGACTCAGATTGGGTGTCCATGGAGGTGCGCGACGACGGCCCGGGGTTCGCGCCGGAAATCCTCGCGAAGCTCGGCGAGCCCTACGTCACCACCCGTCCAGGCGCCGAAGGATCGCGCACCGGACACATCGGCATGGGCCTCGGCTTCTTCATTTCGAAGACGCTGTTGGAACGAAGCGGGGCCCTGGTGACGTTTCAGAACAGCAAGCCTCATGGCGCCGTAGTGTCGGCGAGATGGCCTCGCGCAAAGATTGAGGTTGGTGAAGCTTAGGGTTGCGGGCTTGCGGAAATCGATAAACCTGCGACAGGATGACGCAAGCGTCCGAGTTCAGGGAGCCCAGTTGGGATCACGCAATGACTGATCTATCCGCTGACGTCGCCGCACTCTCCGACAAGTCGTTGTTGGTCCTGGATGACGACGTGCCGTTGCGGACCCGTCTGGGCCGAGCGCTCGAGCAGCGCGGATTCGAACCGACGCTGGTGGGCAGCGTCGCCGAGGCCATCGCCGCGGTGAAGACCCACGCCCCGGCCTTCGCGGTTCTCGACATGCGGCTGGAAGACGGCACGGGGCTTCGGGTGGTCGAAGCGGTGCGCGACGCGAGGCCCGACGCCAAGATCATCATGCTGACCGGCTATGGGAACATCGCCACGGCCGTCCAGGCGGTGAAGGCCGGCGCCGTGGACTACCTCTCCAAGCCCGCCGACGCCGACGACGTAGCCCGCGCCCTGCTGGCCCGCGGCGGCGACGTGGCCGCCCCGCCTGAAAATCCGATGAGCGCCGACCGGGTCCGCTGGGAGCACATCCAGCGGGTCTATGAACTCTGCAACCACAACGTCTCGGAAACCGCCCGGCGCCTGAACATGCACCGCCGCACCCTGCAGCGCATCCTGGCGAAACGCGCGCCGCGCTAGCAGTCATTCGAGCGCTTTCTCCTTAGCGTACTTGGCGACCTTGGCGGTCAGACCTCTTCGCGGCGCGCGTAGAGGCTAAGCCGCTTCCCGTTCGCGCACGATGGGCTCGGCCTGGCGGATCAGGCCGTCGAGGCGCTCGCGCATGTCGAGGCCGCGTTCGGTGAGCTGGATGACGTGGCTGCGCCCGTCGTTCGGGTGCAGGTAGGCGCGCACCAGACCCAGCGCCGGCTGCAGCGACCATTCCGAGTCCGCCGGACCCAGCGCGCGCAGGCTGCGCGAGGCCGTCGATTGGGTGAGGCGCCCGACCACCGCCAGGTCCTGCACCGTCAGCCCCTCGTTCTCACAGACATAGAGGAACGCCATGATCTCGTTGACGCTGACGCGGGGGTCCAGCGCCTTGAAGAGATGCAGCGAAGCCAGCAGCGTATTGCGCGGCCGCATGGTCAGGCGAGCCGCTGCAGGCCGCCGGAGGACGTGGCGCGGGTCAGCGCCAGCACCTTGCGCTCCCGCCGCTCGCGCATCGAGAGCGTGGCGTCGGGATAGGCGTCGCGCACCTGGCGCAGGATGTCTTCGAGACGCTTCTGGTGGTCGGCCGCTTCGACGTAGTCGCCGACGTTGAGCTCCACCGAAATCTGTCCGCACAGCTTCATGGCGATTCCTCCCCTTGGGACCTGATGGGGAGCTTCCGGCGGTAAACGGATCTGATCACGGTGTAATCGACCGGCGTTCGATTAACCGAGGCGAACAGCAGTCGTTGCTGCCAACGGTTGTTTCCGCGCGACGAACTGCGCGGCTCTTGCGCGGCGCGGCGAGGAAGGCCGCTATAATCGGGCGCTGTAACGTCAGGGGACGGCAGGAATTGGACAGGGTCGAAGATCCGGGCGCGGCGGCGTTGCGGGGTGCGCCGAGCTGGTTTCGACCTGACCGCTATCTGGCGGCCAACATCTCGCTGTGGCTGCTCACCTACATCCTGATCACCATCCGCGGCCTGGGCATGGACACGCCCGCGCCGGTGCTGCTGCAGATGGCGGGCCGCCGGGCCATCGTCTGCGTCGCGGCGGTGTTCTTCTGCATGCTGATCCAGCGGATCCTGCTGGCCAGCCGGCCCTGGCCCTGGGGCCGGCGCGTCCTGCTGGCGATCGGCCTGGTGCTCGGCGGCTCGCTCCTGTGGTCGGTGGTCAACTGGGCGGCGTTCTATCTCTACAAGCCCGTGAAGCCCTTCGACGGCTCGACGACGGAGCTCCTGTTCTCCGCCCTGTTGAATGCGACGGTGCTCTGCTGGTCGTTCATCGCCTGGTGCGCCATCGTCTTCGCCATGGGCTACGACGAGGAGGTGCGCGAAAAGACCCTGCGCCTGGCCCAGACCCAGGCCCTGGCGGCGGAAAGCCAGAACCAGATGCTGCGCTACCAGATCAATCCGCACTTCCTGTTCAACACCCTGAACGCGCTCTCCTCGCTGATCCTGCAGAAGGACACCGAGCGGGCCGAAAAGGTCGTGCTGTCGCTCTCCAAGTTCCTGCGCGTCTCCCTGGAAAAAGACCCGCGCGACAAGATCGCGCTCACTGAGGAGATCGAGACCCAGCGCCAGTACCTCGCCATCGAGGAGATCCGCTTCGGCGCCCGCCTGTGCTTCCACGAGGACGTGCCCGACGACCTGGCTGACGCCCTGGTCCCCAGCCTGATCCTGCAGCCGCTGGTGGAGAACGCCGTGAAGTATGGGGTGGCCCGCTCGACCAAGCCGGTGCGGGTGACCCTTGCCGCCGAGGCCCGCGACGGGAAGCTCAGGATCACGGTGTCCGACGACGGCGCGCATGACATCGACGCCGATCCCGTGCGCCTGGGCGTCGGGCTTGAGAACGTCCGCCGCCGGCTGGAGGCGCTCTACGGCCCAGCCGGCCGGCTCACCTGCGGGCCAGGGCCAGGGCAGGGTTTTTCCGCCACCGTCGAGCTGCCGCTGGAGCGGGCCTGACCCATGCTGCGGGTGCTGATCGTCGATGACGAACCCCTCGCCCGGCGCCGGCTCGACATACTCCTGAAGGCCATCCCCGACGTCGAGGTGGCCAGCGCCGCGCCCGACGGCTCGACCGCGCGGCGGATGATCGGCGAGTTGCGTCCCGACGTCATGCTGCTCGACATCAAGATGCCGGGGCTGAGCGGCTTCGAGCTGCTGGACGCCTTGCCGCCCGGCGCCGCGCCGATCGTCATCTTCGTCACCGCCTTCGACCACTACGCGATCGAGGCCTTCAAGCGCGCGGCCTTCGACTATCTCCTGAAGCCCGTGGAGCCCGAGCGGCTGCGCGCCGCCATCGCCCGGGCCCGCGAGGCGCTCACCACCCGGGCGGCCACCGAACGGGTGCGCGAGCTGGAGGAGATCATCGGCAACCTGCGCCGCGGGACCGCCGACGCCGCGCCGCGCTTCGACCGCGAGGTCTGGGTGCAGGACCGCAACGACCGCCTTAGCCTGCCGGTCGCCGCCATCGACTGGGTGGGCGCCGAGCGCGACTACGTCCGCATCCACGCCGGCGGCCGCAGCTACCTGGTCCGCCAGGCGCTCGGCGGCCTGGAAGAGCGCCTGGACCCCGCCGTCTTCCAGCGCATCCACCGCTCCAGCCTGGTCCGCCTCGACCGCATCGTGCGGCTGCGGTCCGGGTTGGGACGGAGTTCCGTGGTGCTCTCGACGGGGGTCGAGCTCGCGGTGTCGCGCCGCTGCGTGGCGCGGCTGAAGGCGCTGATCGGCGCGCGGGTTTAACCGCACAAAGACCCCAACCATCGTCATCCTCCGGTCGCGCGAAGACGCGATCCGGGGGACCCAAGCCGACTAGCAAGTCCTGCCGCTCAGCTTGGGTCCCCCGGATCAGCCTCCGGCTGCCCGGAGGATGACGATGAATGTTAGAGCGGTCCCCAAGTGAGGATCGTCTCGTAGAGGTCCTCCCACCGTGGGTTCTGCTCCTCGATCAGCCCGATCTTCCAGGCCCGCGGCCATTTCTTGAGGCGTTTTTCGCGGCGGATGGCGTTGGAAATGTCCTCGAACGTCTCCCGGTAGACGAGCCGCTGGACGCCATAGCGCTGGACGCCATAGCGCCGCACGAAATCGCTGCCCACGCCTTCACGGTGTTCGAACACCCGCCGGGAGATGTCGCTCGTCACACCGATGTAGAGCGTTCCGTGCGGGGCGCTGGCCATGATGTAGGTCCAGCCGCCACCCCTTACTCCAGCACCAGCGCCTGGACCCCCACGGCCCGCAGCGCCGCCAATCGCCCGAAGGCGAGGGTCAGCGCTTTCCGTCGCGCACCCGCCAAAGCCGTCACTGGGGCCTCGCGGAGTACGGCGCCGCCGAAGCCGTCGGCGACGATGAGGCCGGGCTCGTCGGGCAGGATTTCACGCGGAAATTCCGGCGCCACCGCGAAGGCGAAGGCGTCGCAGTAGGGCTGGTACTCGTGCCATTTCTGGTCGCAGCGGAAATCCTCGAGGCTGGACTTCACCTCGACGATGAAGATCTCGCCCTTGCGCCCCAGCGCCATCAGATCGGCGCGGCGTCCGTTCGGCAGGGTCACCTCGGTCAGCGGCGCATAGCCTAGCGCGACGAGCAGCCGCGCGGCGCCGCGGGTGACGGTGGCGGTGGTTTCAGGCCTGGAAACGGTGACGACGGTGACGTCCATCAGGACAATCTGTTCCGGCTACGTTCCGGACGCAAGTCCCGCCTTCACCCCCGCGCGGGCGCGGGCCATTCCAGGCGGTTGGGGTCGAAGCCGAGTTGCCGGATGCGGATCACCGCCTGGGCGCGGGCGCTGGCCGGCAGGGTCGGGCGCTGGCACATCAGCCAGAGGTACTTGCCGTCGTGGGTCGACAGGATCAGCCAACCGTCGGCGTCGCGGCGGTCGAGCACCCAGTACTCCTGGGAGACCAGGCCGCCGAAGAAGGTCATCTTGAACTTGGCGTTGGTGGTCGGGTCGGCGACGCGGGCCTTGGCTCTCCAGAGCGCGAGCGGGCCGTCCGGCGAGCCCTTGTGGCAGCTCTGCACCACCGAGAAGCCGTCGGCCGAGCGGGTCCAGTCCGAAGCGCCGGCCTGGCAGCCCTTCTGGATCGAGTTGGGCAGGCGGGCGATCTCGTACCAGCGGCCCATCATCTTGGTGGGCTCGAGGTAGCCTACCGTCTGCGGCATGGCGGCCGCCGGCGAGGCGAGAAGGGCCGTCGCGACGACGAGCGCAACGGTCAGGCGATTCAGCATGGCCGGTGGGATACCCGCGGGATGTGACAAATGAAACGCCAACGGCTCATCCGCCGGCGCCGCATATAGACGCAACGGGACTTGGGCGATTAGAGGGCGTCTCGGTTACCGCCCCGCATTCCGGCCGCGCGGTCCGCTACTCCGCCGCGATGCTCACCGGGCGCCCAGCGTCCTTGAAGTTGATGGCCTGCAGGTAGCGGATGCCGTCCTCGGCGATGTCGTCGCCGACCATCCGGTCGCCCTCCGCGGCCAGTTCGTCCATGTCCACGTACATCGCGTAGAAGCCCCGGGTCCGCGCGGTGATCAGGCCGGCGTTCAGCAGGGTCTTGATCAACACCCGGAAGACGTTGGTCTCGCCCTTGAACTTCCGCGTCGGATCGCGCTCCTTGCGGCGCTCGATGATGTCGGCGACCACCCGTTCGGGATCGAGCCCGAACCTGCTGTAGATCTCGGCCTGCTGGCGCGGGTCGCCGCGGTCGAAGAGCAGGCTCTGGGCGCAATGCGCGGTCCAGTCCTCGACCATGTTGCGCTCGGCTTCCGTCAGCTTCGGGATGGTCCGGTCGGCCCAGATCTTCCCGAACTTGTGGTGGAAAGCCTCGTCGGTCATCACCAGTTGGAAGAGCTTCTTGGCCACCGGGTCGCGGTTGTGGCGATAGCCGTTGGCGAAGGCGCCCATGGCCAGCCCTTCGACTAGCATCTGCATGCCGACGATCTTCTTGTAGACCTCCGGCGCCTCGATGATCTCGACGAGCAGGCTCTTCAGGGCCGCGCCGCACTCGGTGGGCCGGCCCCAGCGGGTCTTGATGTACTTGGCGAAGGCGGTGACGTGGCGGGCTTCTTCGCGGGTCTGGTTGGCGGCGTATTCCTGCGCGCCCTGGTCATAGAGCACGTGGCACAGGC
>JBOHKZ010000137.1:0-3852 GCA_050729355.1 Phenylobacterium sp.
CTTTGATCTGAAGCATGTCGGAACAGGCAATAGGCGCGGACCGGCGTGAGCCGGACCTGCGGATGAAAGGGAAACGCCAGGGATGAAGAGCCGCGCCGCTGCCTGGCTGGCGGGCTCTTAGCAGAGAGATCGCGCCCCGTCATGCGGGTGTCGGCCAATTGTCACGGCCCAGCGCCTTGGCGGAATGGGGCAGGGGCGTTATAGAGCCCGCCACCTCGCGGTCCGCCGCGACTTTTCCCGCCCGTTCAAAGCCACAAAGAGACACATGACCGAACGCACCTTCTCGATCATCAAGCCGGACGCCACCAAGCGCAACCTGACCGGCAAGATCAACGCGGTGATCGAGGACGCTGGCCTGCGCATCGTGGCCCAGCGCCGGATCCACATGACCGAAGCCCAGGCCAAGAAGTTCTACGAAGTGCACGCCGCGCGCCCGTTCTACGGCGAGCTGGTCGAGTTCATGATGTCCGCGCCGGTGGTGGTGCAGGTCCTCGAAGGCCCCAACGCGGTCGCTAAGTACCGTGAAGTCATGGGCGCGACGAACCCGGCCGACGCGGCCGACGGCACGATCCGCAAGCTCTTCGCCGAAAGCGTCGGCGAGAACTCCGTCCACGGCTCCGACAGCGCGGAAAACGCCACGCTGGAGATCGCCCAGTTCTTCACCGACGATCAGATCGTCGGCTGAACCAACGGCAACTTCCGGGACGTCCGCCCAGTTCTAGCTGACGGACGCCCTATCCACTCAAGAAAGCGACGATGAGAGAACCCAAGATCGGGGGGTTCACCGAACGCCTGGAGTCCCAGGCGGAAGCACGGCGAGCCCTCCTCGAAAAATTCAAGCCGAAGCCGATGGTCCAGGCCGAGGTCTTCGAGACCCGCGCACAACGCAAGGCCCGCGAACTCGAGGAAGTCCGCGCCAAGCGGGCCGCCGAGAAGGAAGCCGCCAAGAAGCAGGCCGAAGAAGAGGCCGCCGCCGCCAAGAAGCGTGCTGAGGAAGAGGCCGAGGCCGCGCGCCTGGCCTTGGCCAACAACGAAGAAGCCCAGCTCGATCTGAAGCGCCAGGAGCGCAAGGACCGCAAGGCCCAGGCCAAGGCCGAGGCCCGCGCCAAACGCGAAGCCAAGTCCGCCCAGCGCCGCGGCTAGTCAGGACTGCTCGTCGTCCGTCCCGCCGGTCAGCTTGCGGGACATGTCGCCGTAGTAGCCCTGGATCAGCAACTCGACGGCCTCGCCGCGCTCTTCCGCGGCGAAGGCCAGGTCCTTGGCCATCTGGATGGCGGCTGAGCGCGTCGAACCGCGCGCCTTGGCCTCGCCGTCACAGAAAACCGTCCAATCGCCATCTTTCAACGTCACTGCGTACTGCATCATCGCGCCTCGAATCTCCCGCGATCAGCGTGAGCGTACGAAACGTATCCTTTGTTCCCGAAGTGGGAACGGTTCGGTTCAGAGTTCGACGGGCTTGCCGTGCGGAGTGCGGGCGTAGGCGTCTGCCCAGGCATGCTTGCGCATATGCAACGCATCGGCCGACGCGAGTTCTCGGCCCGTGACCAGATCCTCAAGCGCGCCCAGCCAGTGCTCGTAGTAGCGGGCGGGATCGTCGTCCGGGCCGGCCGCTCTCAGGCGATCGGAAAGCGCCGCGGCCCACTCCGTCCAGGTGAAGGCTCCTTGCGCGTGGAGTTGCAGGGCGAGGGCAAACGCCTGCGCCTGCCAGGGCTCCTCGAAGACCGGGCCGCCGGCGTCGCGCGGCAGCCGCGGCAGGGCCAGCGGATCAGGCGCGCTCAAGGTAGGGCTCCCAAAGGTCGAGACTGACGCTGTCGCGAGCGTGGGCGGCGTCGCCCCACAATTCCCTGGCGCCGAAGCGCACGGTGTAGAGCGGCTGCGGGTCCTCGCCATGTCCGTGGGCGTGGGAATCCGGGAAGACGTGAGCGCCGTGAAGCGCCGTGATTTCGCCGATGTGGCCGCGGGCATAGCGCGGCAGGCGGGTGTGGCCGTCCGGGTTGATGTTGCGGGCCCGCACTCGGTCGCCCACTGCGAACGCCGGCGCCGGCGCGCCGTCGCGGATGTAGGAGCCTGGGCGGGTCAGGGTGGTGGCGACCATGTCGCCCGTGAGCAGTGGAGTGGACTTCGGGGCGCCTGGGGCGGCGTTGCCGCTCGCCAGCTCTTCCGGTGTCGCGAAGCCCTTCAGCACCAGCAGGTCTGAGAGGCTGCGGAACCACTTCTGATAGTAGCTCATGGCCAGATAGTCCGGCCCGGGGATCTTCTCGCGCTGGTGACGCCCGGCGTCGATATTGGAGCGGGTGGGCGAGGCGACGGTCATCGCATGGACGCGGCCTTCCCAGCCCGCGTGGAATGGCGGGCCCTCCGGCTCGGGGACAATGGCGCCCAGGCCCTGCATGCCGCCCATGTCATGCACGCCGTTCATAGCCGCGCGGTCCCGATCATGCCGTCGCGGGTGACCATGGCGGCGAGGGCGGTCTCATCCAGACCCTCGGTTCCGGCCGGTCGCTCCGGGAGCACCAGGTAGCGGACCTCGGCGGTGGAATCCCAGACCTGCACGTCGACGTCGTCAGGAAGCTCGGTCCCGAACTCGCCGATCACGCCCCGCGGGTCGATCACAGCGCGCGAGCGGTAGGCCGAGGACTTGTACCAGACCGGCGGCAGGCCCAGCACCGGCCACGGGTAGCAGGAGCACAGGGTGCAGACGACGAGGTTGTGCCGCTCGGCGGTGTTCTCGACCACCACCATGTGTTCGCCCTGGCGGCCGGTGTAGTCCAGCTCGGCGATCGCCGCGGTGGCGTCCGCCAGGAGCCGCGCCTTGTAGGCCGGGTCGGTCCAGGCGCGGGCCACCACCCGGGCGCCGTTCCGCGGGCCTACCTTATGCTCGTAGTGGTCGACGATGGCGTCCAGCGCGGCGGGGTCCACTAGGCCCTTCTCGACCAGCAAGGACTCGAGCGCCTTCACGCGGAGCGCCATATCGGAGGGCGCGTCCTGGCCGTGCTCGTGGTCGTGATCGTCGTGCGCGTCGTGGGCCATGCCGGGAAAGTGGCCCAGGTGCGCACAAAGGTGAAGTGCGGGCAGGTGACCGGTCAGGTTTTCGCTGCGATGCTTCGGGGCTGGAGGCTCCAGATGTCCACGCCGCACCTGATCTACTTCGCCGACCCGATGTGTTCCTGGTGCTACGGATTCTCGCCCGTGCTGGACGATATCCGCCGCGCCTTCGGCCGCACACTGCCGATCAGGGTGGTGATGGGCGGCCTGCGTCCCGGCACGGAGACCCCGATGACCGAGGCGGCCAAGCTGGAGCTTTCCGGTCACTGGCGCCACGTCAACGACGCCACCGGCCTGCCGTTCAGCCCGGCCGGCATGGCCCGCGAGGGCTTCGTCTACGACACCGATCCGGCGGCCCGCGCCGTTGTGGTCGTGCGGCGCGACGGCGAGGAGTTGGGCGTCGCCTACCTGTCGCGGGCGCAGCGGGCCTTTTACGCCGAGGGCCGGGACGTCACCTCTCCGGATGTCCTCGCCGACCTCGCCGTCGAGCTTGGCGTGGACCGAGAGCGCTTCCTGGAGCAATGGGCCAGCGACGAGGCCAAGCAGGAAACCTGGCGCGATTATGCAACCTCGCAGCGCGCCGGCGTGACCGGCTTCCCGACCCTGGTCGCCGGTCCCAACGCCGAGGGGGTCTACGGTGTCGTCACCCGCGGCTTCGCCCCGGGCGAGCAGGTGCTGGCGGTGCTGAAGGACTGGATGGAGCGGATCGCCGCCTGACGGCTACTTCATCCGGGGCGGCGGGTTCCTGCCCAGGTTCATGATCAGCTTGGTGAGCAGGTAGAGGCGGGGCGTCACGGTTCCCAGGAC
>JBOHKZ010000138.1:0-3151 GCA_050729355.1 Phenylobacterium sp.
GGGCACGGCCGTTCCCGAGCCGACCTCGTGGGCGCTGATGATCATGGGCTTTTCCAGCCTCGGCGCCGCGCTGCGCGCCAACCGCCGCCGGCTGGCCCGCGTCTCCGCCTGACAGTTTCTACGCCTACCTCGATGCACCAAACTCACGCCGCCGGGTCCGCCCGGCGGCGTTTTTCTTGGGCCGAGTTCTTGGCGGCCCGCGTGGAACGTCGGCGGCGGTCGGGGGTTTGAGGGGTCCCGAACGCAAAGGACGCCCCGAATGAAAGTCAGCGAAGCCATGACCGCCCAGGTGGTCACCGCCACCCCCGAAACTCCGGTCTCGGAGATCGCGCGGCTGATGTCGCAGATCGGCAGCGGCGTGATCCCTGTGCTGGAGGGCGGCAAGGTCGCCGGCATGGTCACCGACCGCGACATCGTCGTCCGCGTGGTGGCCAAGGGCGGGTCGCTGGAGACGCCCGCGTCGCAGGCGATGACCCCGGGCGCGGAGAGCTGCCGCGAGGACGACAACGTCGCCGACGCCGCGGCCAAGATGGGCTCGCTGCAGATCCGCCGCCTCATGGTGCTGAATGACGCGGGCAAGGTCGCCGGCATCCTCTCGCTGGGCGACATCGCCCTCGACTACGGCGACAAGGCCGTCGGCCACACGCTGGAGGAAATCTCCGCAGAGCCCGCCACCCACTGAGGGCGCGGGGCCGGGGCTTCCACCCTCGGCCCCGGCCTCATAGCGCGTCTACTGCCGACCCATCGCCTCGGCCAGGCTGGTGCGCAGCTCAGCGGCCTTCACCATCGCGATGAACCGCGGGTCGTCGCGCAGCACCTCCAGGTCCGGATCGCGCCCGGCATAAGCCAGCCAGCTGCCGTTCACGCCCTCGAACACCGGCCCGAGCAGCTCTATCGCCCGCTCGGTGTCGTGCAGGTAGATGACCGCCCCGCAGGCGAAGTTGTAGCGCATGCGCAGGTTGTCCGGATCGATCAGCAGCGCCCGCTCGATCAGGTCGCGCGCCTGGTCGGTCTCGCCGAGCACCGCGAGCGCGCTGGCGGCGCAGCCGATGGCCGCTCCGTTCACCACATGGTCCTGCGCCAGCACGTGCTCGGCCCGCGCCAGCGCCACCCGCGCCGCCCGCCGCGCGCCCTCCATATCGCCGATTGCGTGGTAGCAGGACATCAGCCGCCCGGGGTCGGCCTTCGAGGTCTCCGGCAGGGCCATGGAGGTCTCCCAGTAGGGAATGGCCTCCCGGAACTCGTGGCGCAGATAGTGCAGCCGTCCGGCTTCCGAATTGGCCGGCCACGACAGCGGGTCCAGCGCCAGCGCCGTCCTGACGGCCGCGAAGGCGTCCTCCACCCGGCCGCGCTCGAAGAGGTGCCGGGCCAGCACTGCGTGGGCCTCGGCCAGGCCGTTGTCGAGCGAGATGGCCCGCTCCACCGCGGCCAGGCCGTTGTCGCCCGGCGCCCCGTGGTTGTAGTGCCGCATGGTCTGCGCCACCCCCAG
The DNA here is from genome assembly GCA_050729355.1 of Phenylobacterium sp. GTDB lineage: Bacteria > Pseudomonadota > Alphaproteobacteria > Caulobacterales > Caulobacteraceae > Phenylobacterium. The sequence goes on from JBOHKZ010000138.1 coordinate 1,490, forward strand.
CAGACCCCAGGCCCGCGCATAGCTGGGGTCGAGCTCGACGGCGCGCTCGCACAGCCGCTCGATCGCCTCCAGGCTTCGGAGGTCCCCCTCGCAGCCCGATACATAGTACCGCCGGGCCATCAGGTAGAGGTTGTAGGCGTCCAGGTTGGTGGTGCCGCGGTGCTCGATCGCCCGCTTCTCCTCCGGCAGGATCTTGAGCTTCAACGCCGCGACGATGGCTTCCGAGATCTCGTCCTGCAGGGCGAAGATGTCGTGCAGGTCGCGGTCGTAGCGCTCGGCCCAGACGTGGCCGCCGGTCGCCGCGTCGATCAGCTGGGCGGTGATCCGCACCCGGCCCTCGGCCTTGCGCACGCTGCCTTCCAGCACGTAGCCGACGTTCAGCTGCCGGGCGACCTGAGGGATGTCGATGTCCTTGCCCTTGAAGGCGAAGGAATTGGTGCGCGCCGCGACGAACAGCGAGGAGACCTTGCTGAGGTCGGTGATGATGTCCTCGCTGATCCCGTCGCTGAAATAGTCCTGCTCGGGGTCGACGCTCATGTTGGCGAACGGCAGGACGCAGATGGAGAGCCGCCCAGGCCCCGGCCCGCCCGGCGTCTCGGCCGGCTCGACGCCGGTCAGCACCAGGCGGTAGCCCACCCGGGTGATGGTCTCAATCTTGAACTCGGCCCCGCCGATGCCGTCGGAGAGCCGCCGCAGCCGCCCGATCACCCGGTCGATGGCGTCCTCGCCGACCACCACCCCGTGCCAGCAGCTCATCAGCAAGTCGTCGCGCGACAGGATCTGGCCGTCGGCGCGGATCAGCGCCACCAGCACCCGCATGATCCGCGGTTCGACGATCTCTTCGCGCCCGTCGCGGTGGACGATGCGGCGCTGCGTCGGGTCGATGCTGAGCGCGCCCAGAGTCAGCGGCGCCTCATGCTGAAGGTCGATCCGGCCAATGTCGGCTGCGCTGCCATCCGCGGCGCTCATGGGAATAACCCGCGCTGATGTCGCCTCGGGCGAGGGTACCAGCGCAGGGCGATAGGACGCCAGGGTCATAGGTTACTCGCAATCGGATTTTACGGACGCGGAGGAGGTCCCGGCCGCGTGGGGGAGGGGCGGCCGGGACCGGATGGCGGCTATCGGTGCGCCACCATCGTGCTCCCCGCCCTGCGCTCACTCAGCGCCGTGACCATCGGGTGGTCCAGCGTGGCGACCGCGCGGTCGATGGAGTCCTGCTGGCACGCCCGGTAGAGGGCCGAGAGCTTCAGCAGGGGCGAGCCGGGATCGCCGCCGCAGACGTAGCCGGCCGCCTTGCGAATCCGGTAGAGCGCCATCCGCGCCCCCGGCTCGTGGTTCAGGTTCAAGTCGTTGAGCGGCACCCGCACCGAGACGGTGTCGCCGGCGTAGGGCTCGGCCTGGGCGCCGGCGGCGAGGCCGAACGCCAGCGCGCCGGCAAGCAGGGTCTTGGTCAACATGGCGGTCAATCCTTTCGGGGAGTGGCGCTGGTCCGCGCCGATGACCGCCACTTGACCCCGGTCCGCCGGGCCCCGGCAGGACGACGATCCGATCATTACCCGATGATTTCCCGATCATCCCGGCGGCAAGCTCCGCCGTGCCGCCGCTGATCTTTGCGCCACAATTCCCCGTCATCCCGGACGGCCTGCAAGGCCGAGCCGGGAC
>JBOHKZ010000139.1:0-3644 GCA_050729355.1 Phenylobacterium sp.
GCGAAGGCCGTGCAGATCATCCTGGTCGGCAGCAAGGACATCCAGGCGTTCGCCGGCCCCGGGGTGATGGCGGTCTACACGGGCCTGATCCTGGAATCCAAGAACCCCAACGAACTGCAGGGCGTCATGGCCCACGAAATCGGCCACTTGGCCGGGGCCCACAGTGCGCGCCGGGGCGAGATGCAGAAGGCCGGCATGGTGCCGATGATCCTGACCATGGGTCTCGGCGTGCTGGCCGCCATGGCCGGAGCCGGCGACGCGGCGGGCGGCCTGATCGTCAGCGCCCCCTACTTCGGCGCGATCGGCGCCGCGGGCTACAGCCGCGAGCAGGAATCCCGCGCCGACCAGGCCGGCGCCACCTATATGGAAAAGGCCGGGCTATCGGGCCGCGGCCTCGCCGAATTCTTCAACAATTTCCGCTATCAGGAAGTGTTTTCTGAGGCGCGGCGCTACAAGTTCTTCATCGACCACCCGCTGTCGTCGGACCGGATCGACTCCCTGCAGGCGCGCGTCGCGGCCCTGCCGCACTATGGCGTCGTCGACACCCCCGAGGCGCTCGCCAAACACGAGATCATGAAGGCCAAGCTGGACGGGTTCATCAATCCGCAGGTGGCCATCGTTAAATACTCCGAGACCGACAAGGCCTACCCCGCCCGCTACGCGCGAGCGATCGCCTACTACCAGATGAAGGAGCCCGATCGGGCGCTGAAACTGGTCGACGCCCTGATCAGCGAACAGCCGACCAATCCCTATCTCTGGGAGCTGAAGGGCCAGATCCTCTTCGAATTCGGCCGCGCCAAGGAGGCCGAGCCGGCGCAGCGCGAATCCGTCAGGCTGAAGCCCGAGGCGCCGCTGCTGCGCATCAACCTGGGCCAGACCCTGATCGCGCTGGACGAGAAGGCAAAGATCCAGGAAGGCATCGGCGAGCTTCGCAAGGCGCTGCTGCAGGACAACGAGAACGCCGTGGCCTGGCGCCTGCTGGCCGAAGCCTATGACCGCAGCGGCGACGACGGTCTCGCGAGGCTGGCCACCGCCGAATACAACTACAACGTCGGCGACATGACCCAGGCGCGGATCTTCGCCATGCGCGCCCGCGAGATGCTGGCCAAGAACACGCCCGAGTGGCGGCGCGCCACCGACATCGTCCTGGTCTCCAAGCCCAGCCGCGAGGACCTGAAGGACCTCTCCCGCGACGGCTCGACCGGCGGCTGACGGCTGCGGGCTTCGCAAACCGGCGCCGGCGCCCTATCTCGCATCCATGAACCGTTCCTTGTCCGCCCTCGCCGCCCTCACCCTCGCCGCCGTCGCGCTCGCCGGTTGCCAGAAGACCGATGACGCCGCCTTCGGCCAGCGCGTCCGCGCCTACCTGCTGCAACACCCGGAAGTGATCCGCGAGGCGGCGCTGAAGCTGAACGAGAACGACAAGATCGCCGCGGCCAAGGCGGCCACCGAGTCGATGACCAAGTACCGGGCCCAACTCGAGCGCGACCCGCGCGACTTCGTGGCCAACCCGAACGGAAAGGTCACCGTGGTGGAGTTCTTCGACTACCGCTGCGGCTACTGCAAACTGGCCGCGCCCGAGGTGATGAAGCTGATCGCCGACAACCCGGACGTCCGTTTCGTCTTCAAGGAGTTCCCGATCTTCGGCGAGGTCTCCGACACCACCGCCAAGATCGCGCTGACCGCCCAGGGCAAGGCCAAAGGCCTGGACCTCTACGGCGCCTGGATGGCGGAGAAGGCGCTCGACGAAGCGGCGGTCGACCGGCACCTGGCCAGCGCCGGCCTGGACCCGGCCGCCGTGCGCAAGGCGGCCAGCGACCCGGCCATCAACCGGCAGATCCTCGACACCCGCGCGCTCGCCAGCGCGCTGAAGATCGACGGCACACCGGCCTTCATCATCGGCAACACGATCATCCCGGGCGCCGACATGGCCGCCCTGCGGGCCGCCATCACCCAGGCCAAGGCCGGAGACCTGAAAAAGCTTAGCTAGGGCTGCCCCTGCGACAACGCGGCGCTGTGTTAGCGTCGCGGCGCGGGCAGCGGGAGCGATGGACATGACGGAAAAAGTGCTGGTGATCGGCGCCGGCATGGCGGGGCTCTGGACGGCGCTGGCGCTCGCGCCGACCGGCCACGACGTGGTCCTTCTGGAACGCGATCCGCCGCCGCCCGAAGGCGACGCGGACACCGCCTTCCACGACTGGAACCGCCGCGGCGTGGGCCACCTGCGACACAGTCACGCCTTCCTGGCGCGACTGCGCCTGATCATCCGCGACGATCACCCGCAACTGCTGGCAGAGCTCATGGAAGCCGGCTGCCGCGACCTGCCGTTCGAGGGCGGACTGACCGACATCCACAAACGCAGCTACGCCCCCGCGCCCATCGACCGCGACCTGGCGATCCTGACCAGCCGGCGCACGACGCTGGAGCTGATCATGCGCCGCTACGTCGAGCGCCAGCCGAACGTGACGATCCGCTCCGAGACCTTCGTGAAGGCCCTGAAGGTCGCGCTGGGCGCCCTTCCGACGGTCACAGGCGTGGTCATCGAGGACGCGGACGGAACCCAGGAGCTGTCGGCGGACATCGTCGTGGACGCCGGCGGGCGGCTGTCGCCGGCCTTCGACCAGCTGCTCGAATCCGGGGTCAAGATCCCGGAGGAGGCCGAGACCTGCGGCATCCTCTATTTCACCCGCCATTACCGCCTGAACCCCGGCGAAGCCGAGCCGGAGCGCAGCAAGGAGTCGCCCACGGGCGACCTCGAGTACCTGAAGTTCGGCGTCTTCCCCGCCGACAACGGCTGCTTCTCGATCACCATCTGCGTTCCGGAAATCGAGCTGGAGCTGCGCAAGGCGATCATCGATCCGAAGGTGTTCGACGGCATCTGCGCGAAGCTGCCCGGCCTGGCCCCCTGGATCGATCCGGCGAAGGCCAGCGGCGTCAGCCGGGTCTTCGGCATGGGCGACCTGCACAGCCGCTGGCGGACCATGGCCAAGGACAGCCGCGCCGCCGTCCTGGGCTTCTTCCCGGTGGGCGACAGCCTGGTGCGGACCAACCCGCTCTATGGCCGCGGCTGCTCGTTCGCCGCGGTCAGCGCCCACCTGCTGCGCGACGCCATCACGGCCAGCGCCGATCCGGCCGCGCGGGTGCTGCTCTACCAGTCCGCCACCGACCGGGAGCTGCGGCCCTACTACGACGTCATGCGCGACGCCGACCGTGACGCCATACGGCGCGCCAAACGGGCGCTGACGCCGGGCTACAAGCCCAGCCTGCGCGGCCGGCTGACCCGCAGCTTCCTGGAAGACGGGGTGGCGATCGCCGTGCGTTCGGACACCGACCTGCTGCGCGCGGCCCTGAAGGGCTTCCACATGCTGGAGCATCCGCAGGCCTGGCTGAAACGGCCGGCCAACGTGGCCAAGATCCTGGGCTATTGGGCGCGCGGCAAGCAGCGCAACGCCGAGGCCTACCGGCCGAAGGGCGGCCCTGAGCGCGCGGAGATGCTGCACGCCCTGGGGATCTCGCCGGACCTCGACGTGCAGCGGGTCGCGACCGCCGCCTGACGCCACTTTGCAGCCGCAACTCAGCAGCTACTGTCCAGGTCTTGCGCCATCCCTGGGGTTCCTCGTCATGCGTTTCTCCGCCGCCGCCAT
>JBOHKZ010000140.1:0-3825 GCA_050729355.1 Phenylobacterium sp.
TGGGGTCGCGCTTAGCGGCTACCGGGCCGGGGCTCAAGGAAGGAGAGGTGACCATCGTCGTGTCCTTGGAAGAGGGAGGCGACGGACGGAGCTGAAATCGAGCGAGCCCCGTCCGCTGGAAGCGGGGCTCGGGAGGGGTCGCTAGGCCAAGCGATCCCATGCCGAACCCGCGAGGGTCGGATGGTGATGGCCATGGTGATGCGCGAAACCGCTCATGGGCGGGGTCTTAGACGAGCTTTCCCAACAAAACCACAAAAACGACTTTCATCCCGGTCGCGGAAACCGGGATGACAGTCGTTTTTTGGGCTTAGCCGATCACGCCCGTCCCGCCGGTGGCGGCGATGACCTGGCCCTGGATGAACTCGGCCTCGGGGCTGAGCAGGTACTCCACCAGCGAGGCGTAGTCGCTGTCGCGGCTGGCGCGGCCGGAGGGGTTGGAACGGGCCGCGCGTTCCACCACCGCGAGCGCGGCCTCTTCGCTGCCCACCATGGCCGCCACCGAGGTGGTGTGGACCAGTCCCGGGGCCACGCCGTTGATCCGCACGCCGCGCGGGGCGAGCTCGGCGACCAGGTAGCGGATGATCGCCTCGGCCAGCGCCTTGCCGACACCCAGGGCCCCGTAGTTGGGGGACGGGATCCGCGCGCCCATGCTGGTGATGAAGACCACGCTGGAGCCGCGCCCGAGCAGGTGCTGGCCAGCGTGGACCAGATAGAGGAGCGACAGGCCATTGGTCTCCACCGCCTGGCGGAACTTCGCGAGGTCGGAGCCCAGGAGCGTCGTCGGATAGATCATCGCGGCCGAGTGCACGATGTGGGTCAGGCCGTGCCCCTGCCGCTCGATCTCCGCGATCAGGGCGGCGGACCCTTGCAGCGTTCCGACGTCCGCCTTGATGACGACCGCATCGCCGCCGGCCACGGAGATGTCGGCGATGGCGGCTTCGGCCGCGTCGTCGTCACTGCGGTAGGCGAGGATGACGCGCCCCTGGCGGCTCGCCAGGCGCTTGGCGATGGCCAGGCCAATGCCCTTGGTTCCGCCGGTGACGAGGACGCTCAACCTTTCAGCCGGTCGATCAGGGCCGCGGTCGACGGGTCATGGGCGCCGCTTGCCCCGCCCCGCAGCTCGCCGAGCACTCGGGTCGCCAGGGTCTTGCCGAGCTCGACGCCCCACTGGTCGAAGCTGTTGATCCCCCAGATCACGCCCTCGACGAAGGTCTTGTGCTCGTAGAGCGCCAGGAGCGCGCCGAGCGTCTCCGGGTCCAGCCGGTCCATCAGGATGAAGGCGGACGGCCGGTCGCCCGGGAAGGTGCGCTGCGGGGCGAGCGTCTCGATCTGCGCGGCCGGCACGCCCTTCGACGTAAGCTCCGCACGGACGTCGGCCTCCGAGCGGCCGACCATCAGGGCCTCGGCCTGGGCGATGGCGTTGGCCAGCAGGATCTGCTGGGCCGCCGGGTCGCCTTCGGAGGCGTGGCGCACCGCCAGGATGTCGATGGGGATCACGTCGGTCCCCTGGTGCATCATCTGGAAGAAGGCGTGCTGCACGTTGGTCCCGGCGTCGCCGAACACCGCCTGGGCCGTGCCGCGGGCCACCGCGCGGCCCTGGGCGTCCACCCGCTTGCCGTTCGACTCCATCTCAAGCTGCTGCAGGAAGGTGGGCAGCAGGTGCAGGCGCTGGGCATAGGGCACCACGGCGCGCACCGGACGGCCCAGGCCGTTGCGGTTGAAGAGGTGGGCGAGCGCCAGGAGCGCCGGCGCATTGCGCTCGAGCGGCGCCGTGCGGAAGTGGTCGTCCATCGCCGCGGCGCCGGCCAGCAGGCGCTCGAACACTTCGGGACCGAGGCCGATGACGCAGGAGAGGCCCACCGAGGACCAGACCGAATATCGCCCGCCGACCCAGTCGCGGAAGCCGAACACCTGATCGGCCGGAACGCCGAACGCCTGGGCGACGTCGGGCGCCGCGCTGACCGCCACCAGCTGGCTGTCGGCCTCGTGCCCCAGGGCGCCGCGCAGCCAGGCCCGCGCCGTCTCGGCGTTGGTCATGGTCTCCTGGGTGGTGAAGGTCTTGGAGACCACCACGACCAGGGTCTCGGCGGGATCGAGGCGGGTCAGCGCCGCGGCCATGTCCGCGGGATCGACGTTGGCGACGAAGTGGACTTCGATATGGGGAACCAGCGGCTTGAGCGCGTCCCAGACCAGCCGAGGCCCGAAGTCCGAGCCGCCGATGCCGATGTGCACGATCGAGCGGAACGGCTTGCCCGTCGCGCCCCTGCGTCCGCCGGAACGCACCGCGTCGGCGAACGCGGCCATCCGGGCCCGCATGGCGTCGATCTCGGCCGAGACCGGCTCGCCCTGCGCCTTGAAGTTCGATCCCTTGGGCGCGCGGAGCGCCATGTGGAGGGCCGCGCGGCCCTCGGAGGCGTTGACCACCTCGCCGGCGAACTGGCGGTCGCGGGCCGCTTCGACACCGGCCGCGCGGGCCAGCTCCAGGCAGACGGCCAGATCGGCCAGCGACCAGGGTTGCTTGGAGAGGTCGAGATCCAGGCCGGCGGCCGCCACGCGGAGCTTTGGCAGGCGATCCGGCTCCGCCGCGAACAGATCGACGATGCGGCGGTGTCGCGCCGCCTCGCCCGCGGCCTCAAGTCGGCTCCAGGCCGCGTCCGTTCCCGCCACGCTGATGTCCTTTTAGTCGGCTGAGCCGTACTTCACGCTGCAGCCATAGGGCTTGGAGGTCGCCACGACCACCGGCCGCCCGGCCTTCATGTCGTCGAGCGCGGCGGCGACGTAATTCTTGGCGCCCTTCAGGCTGGCCGGATCGGCATAGGGCCGGTCGTCGATGCCGCCCATGTAGGCGACCTTCCCGGCCTTATCGATGATGAACATGTGCGGCGTGGTCTTGGCCTCATAGGCCCGGCCGATGCGGCCCTGCGGGTCCAGCAGCAGGTCGGTGGAGGCGGCGTAGGCCTTCTGCTTCGAGGCCTTGGCCTCCGGCGCGGTCAGGTAGCCCTGCATGCCCGGCGCGGACGAGATGATGGTCAGCCAGACCACGCCCTCGGCGGTCGCCTTCTTCTGCAGGCTCTGCATGTTGCCCGAGCCGTAGTGCTTCTGGACATAGGGGCAGCCGTTGTTGGTCCACTCCAGGACCACGGTCTTGCCTGCGAACTCGCTGAGCGAGCGGGTGCGGCCGGTGGCGTCCACCGCCTGGAAGGCCGGCGCGGGCTGACCCAGGCTTGGGACGGCGAAAGCGGGGGCCGCGAGCGCCGCGCTGAAGGCGGCGGCGAGAACGATGCGGCGGTTGAAGTGCGGCATGGCTCTAAGTCTCCGGTTCTAACCCTTGGCCGCAGCCTTGTTCAGGGCCTTGACCACGATGCCCTCCGTCAGGATCGACGGCAGGATAACGCCGTCGGCCCCGTCCGCGCCATACACCAGATAGAGCGGCACGCCCGCCCGGCCATAGCGGGCGAGCTCGGCGGCGATGTCGGCGTCCTTCTTCGTCCAGTCGGCTTTCAGGTAGGCGACGTTGTGGGCCTTCATGGCCGCAGCGACGCCCTTGGTGGAAAGCGCCACGCGGTCGTTGACCTGGCAGCTCACGCACCAGGCGGCCGTGTAGTTGACGAACACCGGCCGGCCCTCGGCGCGCAGTTCCGCGAGGCGGGCGGGGCTGTAGGGCTCATAGGGAACCTCGGCCTTCTCGGCGCTGGTGGAACCCGTGGCGGCGGCGGCTTCGCCATAGCCCGGACCCACGACGGAGAAGGCGGCGCCGGCGGCCAACACGGTCGCGGCGGCCACGAGGGCTATCGGGCGGCGGCCCTGGATCGCCTGGCGCTGGGC